>CBFCYQ010000393.1:0-2348 GCA_965602205.1 uncultured bacterium
CTGCTTCCATCCCCTGGAGGAGCTTCTCTTTCACGTCCGGGTCGCCGGCCGCGGCTTGTCCGCTTAACAGGAACGAGACGCCGGCTGCGGTTGAGCCAGCCAGGAGCTCGCGACGGGAGTGATTCTTGCGTTTTATGTTTGATTGCTTTTGCTTGGATGGTTCAGCCTTATGGTGTGTACCAGATCGGCGAGGTGTAGGCGCGGTCTTGCTGGCTAGCCGGGACGCCTTCGGGCAGTTCGAGTCCGTAGAATACTGCGTCGTGGGTTGTCCAACGCGGGGTCGGGATTTCAATGACGCGGACGTAGTAAAAGGCACGTTCACTGGGATCAAAATCGGGATCCTTCCAGAAGCCCATCAGGAAGACATCACCTATGCTATTGGTGAAAGTGGCTGTTTTAGGATCTGCGGTGTCACCGACCGCGGTCTTGCAGCGTCCGCTCTTGGAATCAATCTCACGACCATCCGAAACCGCCACGTCGTAGACACGTTCGTGGAGTTTTCCGGCCCCGTCGAGCCACCCCTTGATGACCTGCACTCTATCGAGATTGGCTCCGTCGGGATCACGAAGGGCTCGAATCATGAGTTTTGGAGCCTTGTCATCGGGAGCTTTTGAAAGATCCCCTCCCATTGGCACCCCACCCAGGTAGCCGATCTTGGCAAAATCGGGACGCTGCACGTCGGCTTCCACGAAGTCCCAGCCGGCGAAGACGCGGACCGTGATGCGGGACCCGGTGGTGGCATAGGTTTCTTTCCGCTTCATGGCATCCCACAAGGATTCGCGAGTGTTTTCCCGGGCCCACACGCCCTGCAATCCGGAGGCGATCGTCTCGAATTCATAGGTGCCGGTTCCCGTTCCCTCCGGGTCGGGGACGACCTGGCCACTCCATCGATCCGGACTGGGCTCCATGATGGATGTTTTACCGAAATTGTTTTCCTCGCGAGTAGTGGACAGCCCCGTGTGGGTATCGGTGGCGCCAACCACACCGAACTTGAAGGGATTCGTGCCCAGGTTCGCTTCGAGTTCCAAGCCGAATTTCAAAGCGCTGCGGGCATACTCATACTGGAGCATTTCAGATTGCTTCTTCTCGCCACTCCAGTTGCCCCGGTCCCATTTCTCATAATCGGCAAACTCGTCGTCGGGCGAGAGGAGAGGATGAGCTTCACCGTCGCCCTTCATCTGGGTGATCTCGTAGAGCGGCTCCCAGCGCGCCCGCCGCTCTGCATAGTCGCGGTCGATCGGTTTGCCGCTCTGCGTTTCGACGGCAAACATCGCTCCGTTGGAGAGATTGCCATTATGAGGAATCGCAAGAACCTGGCCCCCGGTATTCTCCGCGTAGGTCGCCATCCACTTCCAGAGATCTTCCGGATCAACCGATTCATAGGCGGAGAAGGGTAACACCGTCTTGGCCTCGTCGGCGCCATCCCGCATGACGACCACCCGGTGCAGATTGTTTCCCTTCGGTGCCGAGGACCACTCGTAGCCGATGAAGGCGGTAAACAGCCCGGGAGCATTGTGGTCTTCGGCGTAATCAACGATCTCCTCCCAGACCGAACGCGTCAGCTTTGGATCTTTGAGAGGATCTTTTCCGGGAACGACGGCGTTCAAACCCCACATATTGAATGCTTCGGCGATCTTACCTTCTTTGTACAAATCATGGGTCTTACGGCCGACATCACTCTTGAGGATGGCTGGATCCGAACGTTCAATGAGCACCGCGATACCAAGGCTCTCAGCATGGTCAGCCACGACAAGCCAATCGAGGGGGCGCACCAGCTTGACCGGCTGTCCAGAACTCGCAACAACCTGCTCGCCCTTGGCGAAACGGTAGGCATCACCCGGGTCAAGATTGCAGCCCACCAAGCCCGCGTCCCATGAGTAGGAAGTGTGAACGTGCGTCTCGCCCCATAAAACACGGTTCGGGTGTTCAGTGTTCGCATAGGGCGAATAGGTCTTCTCTCCCTTTGCGCCATCCTGAGGTTGACCGCCGACGGGTTCAGTCGGTTCTGACTGTGCCTGGGCATAAGTTGGTAGGCAGCCGAACATTGCGAACAGGGCGCATGCAATGAAATACACACGTGCTCTTCTCATAATTATCATCTCTTGATCGTTTGTGGGCCAAAGTCTGGCCGAACCAACTCCGCTACTAGTGGCTGCCCGCGGCGGCTGCCTGGATCGCCTGGAGAAACTCGCTCACGCCCGTAGATCCGGTCGCCTGGCTGGGCGGGTATTCCATGAACGTCTCGAGGAACTGTCCCGTGATGGCGGAGGCGGGGATCATGGTCCACAGCTTTTCGCCCCACCATTGCATATGCCCCGCCGCTTCATCCGGGAAACGCTCGAACGGGT
>CBFCYQ010000394.1:0-2335 GCA_965602205.1 uncultured bacterium
GCAGCCGGGCTTTTGAAATCCAAAAGGCGGTCAAAGCCGGCTATTTCAAAATGGTCATCTTCTTTGTTTTCGATACGTCACCGGCCCTAAGGCGGTACAGGTAGACCCCGGAGGCCACGTGGTCACCGGCATCGGTCGTGCCGTCCCACTCGACCGTATGTTCTCCGGCGTTCATATTCTTGTCGACCAGCGTGCGGACTTCGCGGCCCTGGATGTCAAACACCATTAAAGAGACATGCTCAGCCCGGGGCAGGCTGAAGTCTATCGCAGTGGTGGGGTTGAACGGGTTGGGATAGTTTTGTGAGAGGCTGTAGCCTTTCGGGAGTTCCGTCTCGGCGGTCCCTTTGGCGGCGGCACCGCCGTCATCGGCGGCATCCGTACCGGGGCAGATAGCCGCCTTAATGAACATCGTTCTCTCGCCGGGTTCACCCGATCCCAGGAAATTCACATCCAGTCCCAACTCCTTGAGTTGCTCGGCCGCGGATTCATCGTTCAGGTCGATGCGGTGTTCCACGCCATCGGCGGTCGTGACAATCACTTCACCGGACCCGTCGGTGGACGTGTTCACCTGTGCCGTCGTTGTCACGGGCTGGCAGTCGATCGGCAGCATCTCGCCGCAGGTTGAATCTACAAGCGCAATATCAAACTCGGTCTCGCCGCCCCCACCTGCAGACACCCAGATGTTAAAGGTACTGGTCGAATCGCATTTGAGCGAATCCAGCTTCTTGATGACGACGGCATTTATCTCGCAACTGTCAGCAGTATCGGCGCCCATAACAAACACCATGCGCTTAGCGTGAACCAGTAGTGACGACGGGTCCTCGCCGCTAATTTCACTGACATTTTTCAGTTCGCAGTGGCCCAGTTGATTGAAGGCCGCCACGATGACCTGCACATCCTCCTGCGATTTCAGTTCCGAGATATTGAGCTGACAGGTAGCTTCGCAGTCGCCGACCTCAAAAGTGACATCTTCCAGGCCGAGAGCCGCCAGCAGTTCGGAGACTTTCTGGCTGTCCATGGCCAGGTTCTTGTCAACGCCGGCAATGGCAACATCGTATCCGATGGTGCGCTCAAACTTAAAGGGTACCAGGGTCACAAATGCCAGCACGACAACAGCCATGGCGAGCGAGATTCCCAGGCGGGGACGTCTTTTTATCTGGTTGGCCAGAGTATTCATCAGATCTTTCTCCTTCGATTCCTGCGCTGACAGACGTGCCCGAGCCTCCACGCGGGTTCTCAGCAGACTGAAAGGGATTTCGTCAGTATCGTCCCGGACCGTCACCAGCCTCAGATCACGCTGAAGCATCGACTCCGCCCCTGCAAAAGCGGCACAGTCGCGGCAATGCCGGAGATGATCCTGCAACCCCTCATCCTGCCTACCCCCTGATTGACTCCCGTAGGATTCAACTATTCTTCGCTTGGCTTCGTGGCAGCGCATATCGTTTCCTCACTCCGAAGAGTTTTTGCTAAGTTTTTTTCTCGCGGTTGCTCGAGGTGGCGGACCAACGCTCGACGCATCTTTCGCCTGGCTCGCAACAGCCGCACCTTGACATTTCCACTCGACTTGCCGGTCAGAGCCGCCAGTTCGGCGATACTCCAACCCTGCAGTTCGAAGAGGGTCACCAGCGCCCGATCAGCCGCCGACAGCGCTTTGAAGGCAACTGCCAGGCGTCTTCTGGCAGCCAGCATAGGGGCCGGATTGTCACCGCCCAGGCTCGCCTCGTGCTCCGCGGTCAGCGGTGTGAACACCTGCCACCAGGGCCGCCGGAAACGGTTCTTGTAGGTGTTCATGATAATCCGGTACAACCAGGAACGGAAAGCGTCGGTCTGGCGCAGTTTCTCAAAGCCGGACAGCGCGCTGACCAGCGAGTCCTGGTAGAGATCGTCGCCGTCGTCCCGGTTTCCCATTAACTTGCGGCAAAACGCGTTTGCCTTACGGTGTTCCGGTTCCACCAAATTCCAGAATAGGTCCCTATTTCTGTACATCTAATCCTTAGACACGGGGTCGGGGTCAAAGGTTACAGGCTACTTTTTGCAGTACATGTAATTATAGCAAATATCTGACCTTTTGACTCCCCCGTTTTTCTGAATATCCGCACCGGGACGGAGGCTGCTGTCGGCCCGATTGACAGCCAGAGAACACGATGGTATTATAGAACTTTGAAGGCGGTATTCCCCATTGTTCGACGACAGAGGAGTCGGTTGACAATATGGCAAGAGATAAGGCGATTATCAGGCTTCTGAACGAAAGTGATTCGCTGGAGGAGTTGACTGAGCTTCTGCATCGGGCATACAGAGTTCTGGCCGATCTGAACCTGCGCTATATGGCCACCCA
>CBFCYQ010000395.1:0-2325 GCA_965602205.1 uncultured bacterium
GTGCGCACCGTGGGAACCGATCCCTTTATTGTCGGGTCACGCGGTCACAAGGTAAATCACTTTTACAGAATCATCATGGATCTGGTCGATAACTATCCCGGCAAGGTTTTCTTCTACCAGTACAACACCGGTGGTATGGGTGAGATTATCGAGGCGGACGAAAAGGGCGGCACCAAGAAAGTAATTCGCAAAACCGAACGCGTGCCCATCGACACCATGGCCGCCATACAGCGGGGCGATCTGCGTGACACCAACCAGTACCGGCCGAGTCTCCTGGGCACTGAAGAAATCGTTGCGGCGGAGGGCGCCGACCTCAGTAGTTATCAGCCGGAGAAATACTATTCGCGATACCAGATTGACAATTACCTGCGCGATTTAGTCAATGGCCGCCGCAAATTCACCGAAAAGGTCGCCGAAGAAGGCCTCATGCCGGAGATAATTCGCGCTGCGGAGCAGTCTTACGGCATCGCTCCCGAAAAGGAAACAAAAGTTTTCATGTCCTCCAAAAAAGAGGCGCCGCCCCCGCCCAAAGACAAGCCGGCCGGTAAACTTACCGACTGGAAACCCAATCCAAGGCTGGCGCGTGACCGCGGCTGGCGCTATGGATAAGCTTTGCGGGGCGGGGCAACCGGGCCAGATCCTTTCACCTGCATATATCATAACGGAGAATTATGGCTATTGAATTCTCGCCCAACATGAGGCGTATAGAGGAATCCGGCACGCTGGCTGTTTTTGCCCGTGTGAAAGAGATGCAGCGAACCGGACAGGAGGTGCTCTCCCTCGTCGTCGGCGAACTTGACTGCGAGACACCGGACTTCATCAAGCAGGCCGGTATCAAGGCCATCCGGGAGGGCTTCACACGCTACACCGTCAACAGCGGCATCCCCGAACTGCGCGAAGCTATCGCCCGCAAGCTCCGCGAAGATAACGACCTCGAGTACGCCCCCGACGAAATCCTGGT
Organism: uncultured bacterium; assembly: GCA_965602205.1. Classification (GTDB taxonomy): domain Bacteria; phylum Zixibacteria; class MSB-5A5; order GN15; family FEB-12; genus DAOUUR01. The sequence continues at coordinate 962 of CBFCYQ010000395.1, forward strand.
GTCGGCCGGCTCCAAGCAGGCCTTTTTTAACATCCTCTACGCGCTCTGCGGAGAAGGCGATGAGGTAATCATCTTCACGCCCAACTATACCAGCCACCCTGACCAGGTGCGGCTGGTCGGCGCGACCCCCGTGTTGGTCCCCAGCCGGGTCGAAAACAACTACCAGATCGAGGCCGAGCCGCTGAGGCGAGCCATAACCGGGCATACCAGGATGATAATCCTCAACTCGCCCAACAATCCGTCATCTCAGCTTTACACCAAAGAATCATTCGAGATCGTCGCCAAAGCCGCGATAGAACATAACCTCTGGATCCTCTCCGACGAGCTGTACGAGAAGATTGTTTTTCCGCCGCATGTTCATTACTCGATTGCCCAGCTTTTCCCGGAAGTGAAGGAGCGTTCCCTGGTGGCGAACGGGCTTTCCAAGACATATGCCATGACCGGCTGGCGGCTGGGTTATGGCGCCGGCCCCCGGGAAGTTATCAAGGCGGCAGCGCTGGTGCAGTCGCACACGACCAACAACGCCTCATCGATTTCCCAGAAAGCGGCCCTGGGGGCCCTGACAGAAGATGACGGCAGTTTCTTTCGCGACCTCATCCCCGACCTGGAGAAAAAACGCGACACCGCCCACCGCATCATCAGTTCGATAGACGGCCTGGACTGCCCCAACGCCCAGGGAGCATTCTACCTCTTTCCGTCCATAAAAAAGTACATCGGTAAACGTTTCGGTGATCGAGTCATGAACGGCTCCCTGGACCTGGCCATGTACCTGCTGGAGGAGAAACACGTCGCCATTGTTCCGGGTGTGGCCTTTAACACCGAAGGGGCTATCAGGATTTCTTTTGCCACCGACCTGGGGACAATTGAAAAGGGCTGCCTGAAAATCAAAGAAGGGCTTGAACGATTGGTCTGATTCAGTGGTTTATGAACGAGATCATGGTTTGTAACGAATGCAAAGGAGAAGCCTTTAAGCACCATGCCTACATACCAGTATCATTGCAGCGACTGTGACAGCGATTTTGAAGAATTTCAGTCCATAACCGACGAACCCCTTCAGACATGCCCCCACTGTCGGGGCGGACGGGTCCGCCGAGTCATATCCGGCGGCGCCGGCGTGATATTCAAGGGCTCCGGCTTTTACATTACCGATTACCGCGGCGAAAAATACAAAAAGGACGCCGCCCGGGACAACGGCGGCAAAACCGGCAAGGCCGATTCTTCGACCTCCGAGAAACCTTCACCCTCCAAGGGCACCGACTCCGCGAAAAAAACCCAGACCTCAGGCTAAGAGACACTATGGGCCCAACAGATTTCAAGCAGCTGTCACAAAATCTTTCGAGACCAGACCTGCTTGCAACGGATCT
>CBFCYQ010000396.1:0-2321 GCA_965602205.1 uncultured bacterium
ACGCAATTAACGAGAATGCTAACGGCAAGGGAAAACACGATCCCAACCTCGCCGCGCTTTTTTTGTTCGGGTCGTTAAACTGGGTATATATGTGGTATGACCCGAAAAAAAACGCCGACATGGAAGGGTTATCCAAGCAATTGGGACAACTATTTTTAGACGGGATGAATGTATCTTCATCGACATAGGAGGCTTATGTTTACAAAATTTTTCGACTGGTATCAAAACCGGCATGACTACGCCCGGGACTGGCTGGCCAAAAACGGCGGGGAGGTCATGGGCTGTTTTTGCAGTTACGCCCCCGAAGAGCTGATTTATGCCGCCGGGCTGTTGCCGATGCGTATGCTGGGTTCCCATGAGCCACAGGATGTCACCGAGCCGCATATCTTCGGCATGTTCTGTCCTTTCTGCCGCGATGTGCTGGCCCAGGGATTAAAGGGTCGGTACGACTATATGAAAGGTATCATGATTTCCCAATCCTGCCTGCACCTGCGGCAGTCGTATACCTCCTGGCGAAATCATGTCCCCAACAGCTTTGCCTACTACCTGCCCATGCCCAACAAAGTGCAGACCGAACACGCCCGCCCCTATCTCAAGGGAGAGCTGGAGAAGTTTAAAACGGCCTTGGAAAAATGGACGGGCAAGCCGATTACCGACGAAGTCCTGCAAAAATCGGCGGAATTGTATAACGAAAACCGCCGTTTGATGCACGAGGTGTACGATCTGCGCAAGGGACCTAATCCGCCGGTGACCGGGTTGGAGGCGATGGTGATGGTCGCGTCGTCGTTTTTTGTCGACAAAAAAGACCACAACGCCGAGCTGAAACGCATCCTCTCCGAACTAAAATCCCGGACATTAGATCGTGAGACCGGTTCACGGCTGATGATTGTCGGCTCGGAGGATGACGACACCGAGTTTGTCAAGATGGTCGAATCGGTGGGCGCGACGATTGTCACCGATGAACACTGCACCGGCTCGCGCTATTTCTGGAATCTCACCGAATTCAACGGCGATCTTTTGCAGTCTATCGCCAACCGCTATATCGACCGGCCACCATGCCCGTCCAAAGACTGGGAGGAGCGCACGCGCTTTCCGCATATTCTGCAGATGGCGAAGGATTTCAACGTCGAAGGCGTTATTCTAATTCAGCAGAAGTTTTGTGACCCGCATGAATGCGATATCCCGGTGCTCTCCAAGTTTCTGAAAGATAACGGGATTCCGACGTTGTTTTTGGAATTCGATGTCACCGTGCCGCTGGTACCGATGAGAATCAGGGTCGAGGCCTTCCTGGAAATACTGGGTGAAGAGGACTTGTTTTAGCCGCGTTCGCGGAGATGAGGGAGATAAGATGGCGGAATATAAGACCGAACCACTGAAATGCTGGAAGAAAGCCAAGGAGCTCCGGCTGAAATATTACCGGGACTATCAAGAGGCGCATAAAAAGGGCGGCCTCCGGTGGACCGGCGGGGCCTGGGCTTTGGATCCCATCCCGGCGGGGTTGGGGCGGGATGTATACAACATCACCGGTGAACCATACGGCGCCTCCATTGCGTTCGACAAAAAGTTTTCGCAGGAATGTCTGGAGGCCGCCGAAGCCCAGGGCTGGGCCCGCGATCTGTGCAGCTACATGCGCAATTACTGGGGTTCGATGTATCTGAACAAGTTTGCCTTCGGCGGCGAGTATCCCAAACCCGATTTCTGTTACCAGGACCATATCTGCTGCAGCCATGCGAAATGGTACCAGCATGTCGCCGAATATGAAAACATCCCCTATTTCTGCATCGATGTTTCGGTCGGGCCGTACGACGAACTCGATGAAAACCGGTTGATGTTCGTGGTCAATCAGATGCACGAGGCGATCGAGTGGATGGAAAAGACCACCGGCCGGAAATACCAGGACGACTTGTTGATCGAGGCGGTGGAGAACGAGTTGCGTTCCACCTCCACCTGGGCGGAGATCAGTTATCTGAATATGGCCAAACCCGCGCCACTCGATGAGAAAACGATGTATTCGCTCTATGTACATGGCACGTTGTCCAAGCACTCGCCGGAGGTAGTCGATTTTTATGAAGAACTGCGGGATGAGGTCAAGTATCGGGTGGAAAACCATATCGCGGCCTTGCCCGACGAACGCTGCCGTTTGATGTCGGACACCCAGCCGCCATGGGGTTTCTTGAAAGTATTCCGTTACCTGGAGAAATTCGGCGCCATCTCAATCGGTTCGCTTTATACATTCGGCCTGATCGGCATCTGGGAAACCAAACCTGACGGCAGTTGGGGACCGCGCACCACTCCCATGCAAAAAGGCGAAACGATCACCA
>CBFCYQ010000397.1:0-2284 GCA_965602205.1 uncultured bacterium
ATCAACCTTGCATACCACAGTTCACAATCTCCTTCAGACAAAATTTAATGTGACATACATTAGAGCCTTCAGATTTCACTACTATTTTGGCAGACAAAGCTTGACTGGGAGTGGTGACCGGGTTATCCTTGGATCATGGATCTAACTTTAGATACAATATTACAGTTCATTCGCTCTGAGACTGCCCACCCGATGAGAATCCAGGAACTGGCGCAGGCGATGAACGTCAGCCGGAGGGAGTATCCCTCATTTCGGCAGTGTGTGAAAAAGCTCATCGATGAAGGCCGTCTGGTTCGGCTCAAGCGAGGACGGATTGGACCAGCCGACCAGATGGATATTGCCGTCGGGACAATTTCTGTCAATCGTTCCGGACGGGGCTTTCTTGAAATCGAAGGCGCCACCGAAGACATTATGATACTCGATAACGGGTTGCTGACGGCTCTGGATGGCGACCGGGTGATGGTTCGCCTGGTCGGAGAGCGGTTTGGTCGTCAGGCTGGGGTAGTGATCAAAGTGCAGGAGCGATCGGGCAGAAATATTGTCGGCATACTGCACAAACAGAACGGTATGATCTTTGTCCATCCGGATAACCCGCGGATTCATCGCGATATCTATGTTTCCCCTGCCTATTCTCTCAAAGCGAAGGACGGCGAAAAAGTGGTGGTGAAGCTGACCGCGTGGGATGATCCGCATACTAACCCGTGCGGCAAAGTAACCGAGCAGATCGGTTATCCGAATGCGCCAGGTGTCGATATGCTCACGATCATCAAAAGCTATAACCTTCCCGAGAGTTTCTCGGCTGAAACAATGAACCAGGCCGAAAAAGCGGCCGGTGTCGACACAACCGGGGAGCAACAGCGCCGCCTCGATCTCACCGGTGAGTGCATCTACACCATTGACCCGTTTGATGCCAAGGATCATGACGATGCCATTTCAATATCAAAAACGCAGAGAGGGTATCGTCTGGGCGTACACATTGCTGATGTCTCGTTCTATGTTCCGGAGGAGTCACCACTCGACATGGAAGCTTTTGAACGGGGCAATTCGGTGTATCTACCCGGTATGGTCATACCCATGCTCCCCGAAGTATTGTCGAATGACGTCTGTTCACTTCGTCCCAACCGGAGACGATTGGCGCACTCGGTGATTATAGACTTTGATCGAAAAGGGAAAGTGCTTGGCTGGCGGGTCATGGATACGGTTATCCGCTCGCACGCAAAGTTGTCATACGAGGAAGTCCAGGAGTTTTTCAACAGCCAGACGGTCATACCACGGATCAAGCGGGTGGCCGACAGTCTGCTGCTGGCCCGTGAACTGGCAACGGTGTTAACAAAACGGCGTGCGATCGACGGCTCGCTTGATTTTGATCTGCCCGAAGCGAAGATCATCCTGAACGAGCAAGGGGAGGTGCTTGAGCTGGGGAACAGGGTTCGACTCGAGTCGCACCGTCTTGTAGAAGAATTCATGCTGGCCGCTAACCAGGCGGTGGCGATCGAGATCTTCCGCAAAGGCCAGCCACTTCTGTATCGTGTGCACGACAAACCGGCCTTAGAAAAGCTGAACACTTTTTCTGATATGATGAAACGCCTCGGGCATAGTTTCCCGGTTTCTAAAGACATTAAGCCGATTCAGTTTGCGCGTTTTCTTGAGCGGGTTAAGGATCTCCCCGAGGGGGATTTTATTCATGAGCTCTTGCTTCGTTCCATGCAGAAGGCGGTCTATCAGCGCGAGAACATCGGGCATTTCGGACTCGCGTTCACACACTACGCCCATTTTACTTCTCCGATCAGGCGATATCCTGACCTTTTAGTGCACCGTCTGCTACGCAGACTGACGAAAGGAAAGTCTCCGGCCGCGTCCGCCCGCCGAATACAGGCGGTGATTGACCACGTGGGGCGACATTGCTCCGAGACCGAACGGGTGGCCGTGACCGCCGAGCGGGAAGCCGTGCGCACCAAGCAGGTCACGTTTATGACCCGGCACTTGGGAGATGAGTTTGAAGGGGTTATATCGGGTACGATGTCGTACGGCTTTTTTGTGCGACTTAACAATATGGGTGTAGAAGGGCTGGTACGTTTCTCGTCTATTGATGATGACTATTATCACTATGACGAAAAACAGTCCATGATTATCGGGCGTCGTACCGGACGGAGTTTCAGAATGGGGCATGCTGTCAAAGTTGGTGTGGCCAACGTCAACCAGGAAAGGAAGGAAATCGACCTTTACCTGATTGCTGAAAGAAAAAAGCAGACGGCGGGATCGGAGAAAAAAGCCAAAGGGAGAA
>CBFCYQ010000398.1:0-2282 GCA_965602205.1 uncultured bacterium
CCCATCACCAACGACTCGAATACCAAGACCAGTCGTGGGGAACAGATGGAACGGATTGCCGGGCAGCTGGACATGCCGGAGATCGAGTATCGCCTGACCAACGGCGAACGCGGCCAGGTTCCACCGACCTCTTACTTTTTCCCCGAGGCGCGCGTCGGTATCATGCGCAGCGATTGGAGCGGTCAGGCCCGCTATCTCTTCATGGACATGGGCCGCTGGGGCGACAACCATATGAACGAAGACCAGTTGAACATTGAAGTGTCGGCGTTTGGGCGCAAATTCCTGGTGAACTGCGGGCGCTGGCGCTATACTACCAGTCCCGACGCGGACTGGATGGACTGGGCCAAGTATTTCAAGACGACCGCGGCGTACAATAGCGTGTTGGTGAACGGCTACAGCCAGGTTCCGGGCGACGCCGAAGGCTCGATGGTGATCCGACCAGGATACGATTACGCGCGCGGGTCGTTTGGCGCGGGGTACGGTAAAGAAGCCGGCGAGATTGATGAAAAGTTGCTGCGGGAAAAAGGCGTCGGCCACAACAAGGTGTGCCTGGTTAGCGATGTCACCCATCAGCGCGAGGTCATGTTCGTCAAGCCGTATTTTTGGGTGGTGCGGGATACCATCGAGGGCCAAGACGTCCGCCAGGCCGAGCAGATATGGCATTTTTACGACGGGGAGGTGGCGCTCATTCCCGGCGATCGGTCTATGGCGGTCGCGGTAACCCAGTTTCAAGACGCGAATCTCATCCTGATCACCGTGGGCCAAAATCCGATTGCCGCAAGCACCTTCCTGGGATCCAAAGAGCCCTTCCGCGGCTGGCATTGCCCGTACTATGATCAAATGCGCCCCGCGCCCGAAGTGGCCTGTCTCCAGACAAGGAATGGCAGACTGGTCTTCCACACCCTGCTCTTCCCGGTGCTGGGCGAGGCGCACGCCACGCCCCAGTTCACCGTCACTTCCAGTGGCTACCGGGTCGAATTTCAAGGGGAAAAATGGGAGATCATCGCACCGCAAGGTGGCGTGTGGCAGTTGGCAACAGGCTAAACACAAGGAGACGTATCTATGAGCGCATATTTGACGACGCAGCAAAAGGAAAAGTTCACCAAGGCGGTGGAATTCTGTCTCTCCAAGATTGACCTGATGGTGGAGCAGTTGACCCCTCTTGGGGACATGTTTCCCGTTTCGACTTTTCCGGATGGGAAAATCGATGCTTCCGACCGGGGAGTGTGGGGCGACGGGCATTGGGTTGGACTGCTCTGGTTGGCGTATGAGGCGACTGAGGATGAGAAATACCTGGCCTGGGCAAAGAAATGGACGGCGATGATCGAATATCGCAAGACCGATACCTGGACCCACGACCTCGGCTTCTTGCTGGGTCTCTCGCACCTGAAGGGGCATTACATCGTGGGTGACCCGCATTACAAGGAGGTCGTCCTCACCGCCGCCGACTATTACACCCGACGGCTCAATCCCCACATCGGGATCATTCAATGGCATAGCACGCAGGATGATGAGACGGATAACTTTACGTCGGCCGTGGATGCCATGATGAATATCGCTCTGATGTGGTGGGCCTTTGAGGAGACGGGCGATAAGCGGTTTTACAACGTGGGCTTTAGCGAAGCCGCCGGCGTCCAGCGTTTCTTTATGCGAGATGACGGCAGCACGGCTCACCTGGTGAAATATGATCCCAAGACCGGCGAGTTTATCGAGTGGCTGGGTGGCCAGGGGTACGCGCCGGATTCGTGTTGGTCGCGCGGGCTGGCCTGGGCCGTGTACGGCTTTGCCCATGCCTATCTCAGAACCGGGCACGGCCCGTTCAAGACTTCTGCTTTCAAGACGGCCGATTACTTTATCAACAATCTGCCGGATGACCAGGTGCCGTATTGGGATTTCAATTGTCCCGATATCCCCAACACCTATCGCGATTCTTCCGCGGCCTCAATCGTAGCCTCCGGTTTGTTCGAGTCAGCTCGATGTACGGCCGATGGGGCAATCCAATCGAGATATGAAAAGCAAGCCCTGGCGATGCTGGAATCGTTGACGGACAAGTATACGACCGCTGGAACGCCTCATGCGGGGTTGCTGATGCACGGCGCGCAACACGTGCCCAGAAACCAACGAATGGACAACTGTTTGATCTGGGGTGACTATTATTACCTGGAGGGACTCTTGCGCGCGCTGGGTCGGTGGAGCAAGTGCCCGCATTTCTAGACGGGCAGGAGGAAACCAACACTCTGTGCTAGCCCAGGACGCCGCCAAAAATGCGGCCATTCGGTGTG
>CBFCYQ010000399.1:0-2275 GCA_965602205.1 uncultured bacterium
CATACCGACGGCACTGCCCTGGGCCGGCACAACGGCACCGCCTTTTACACTGTCGGCCAGCGCAAGGGACTGGGCATCGCCCACCCGACACCGCTGTATGTCCAGAAAATCGACACTGAAAAGAATGTCGTTATTGTTGGCGACAACGACACCTTGTTCAAGAATGAGTTGACGGCCGAGTCGGTCAACTGGGTGGGCATGGCTCCGGCCGAAAAACCGTTTGAGGCCGAGGTCAAGATTCGATATTTGCACCAGCCCGCCCCGGCCACCGTTACCCCCTTGACCGAAGATTCAGTCCACATTATATTCAAAGACAAACAGCGGGCGATAACTCCCGGCCAGTCGGTGGTCTTTTTCGACGGCGACTTACTGCTGGGCGGAGGCATAATCGCCTGACAGATTGAGTGCTCATTTCTCCTCACCTTCTTGATCCTCGCCCTGCGGCGCAAGTACAAGCGCAAATCTTTCTGAATATATTGCATTTGACAAATCCGCGCGGCTTGCCGTATATATCTGCAGAGGCTGTCTAACAAACAAGAATCAAGGAGGATTAATATGCCGGAAGTCAGATTCCTGGGCCATTCGTGTATTACTATAACCGAAGGCGAGCACAAGCTGATAATCGACCCCTACATTGACGAGAACCCCCTGGCTCCCGTCAAGGCCAACGATATCGATGTCAATTATATCCTGCTAACTCACGGTCACGGCGACCATGTGGGTGATACCATCGCTATAGCCAAACGTACGGGCGCGACAGTGATAGCCAGTTATGAACTGGCCGGCCTGATCGCGAGCGAGGGTATCACCACGCACCCGATGCATATCGGTGGCGCACACAACTTTCCATTCGGGCGGGTGAAACTGACGATCGCCCATCACGGCGGCGGTTACGGCCCCGATGGTTCCCGCTACACCGGCCCGGCGGTCGGGTTCCTGGTAACAATCGGCGGTAAAGTCATTTACCACCCCGGTGATACCGGCCTTTTCTTAGACATGAAGCTGATCGGCGAGATGAACAAGATCGACCTGGCCTTTCTCCCGATCGGCGACAACTTCACCATGGGCCTTGAAGATGCCGTCAAGGCGGTGGAATTCCTGCAGCCGAAGAAAGTCGTCCCGTTCCACTATGACACCTGGGAGTTGATCGCTGAAAACCCGGCTGATTTCGCCAAGCGCGTCAAGGGTGCCGAGGTCGTTATCATGAAACCGGGGGAGAGCATCAAGCTCTAACAGCCGGCCAAAGCATGCTCCGAAAGGCGGGTTGCGACCCGCCTTTTTTGGCTTCAGTGCCCACCTCGAAGGCGCCCGCCGCATGTTTTTTGATTGCTTCTGAAGCAGGTGGCGTGTAGAATAATCGTGATACCAAATGGAAGGTGTAACGTAAGAAAAGACAGGCGGAAATGAAAAAGCTAAGAAAAATAATCCTCTGGATAGCCGGGATAATTGTCGTTGTTCTCATACTGGCCGTCAGCGGCCTCAAGCTGTTTTTCCCGGCTGAAAAAGTGCGGGTGATGGCCATTGAGAAAGGCAGCCAGGCGCTGGGGCGGCAGCTTACGGTCGAAGGGCTGGATATGTCCTTCTGGGGCGGCATCGGGGTCGAACTGCAAAATATAGCGGTAAGCAACCCCCCGGGATTTGGTGAGGAGCCGATGCTGGTGGCCGAGAATCTCGATGTCAAGGTACAGATCCTGCCGCTCATTTTCGGCGACATCCGGGTCGACAAGCTGATTGTCAACAAACCGCATGTCGTGCTGGTCAAGAACGCCGATGGCACCAACAACTACACCTTCACCGCCGTGGAAGAAAAGGTGCCGCCGGATCTGACCGAAAAAACCACGCCGGAGGCCCGCGCCGCCGCCGCCACTGTGGCCTTCGACAAATTGGAAGTGAACGACGCCTACCTGAAGTATATCGATGACAGCTCCCGGTTCGAGGCCACGGTCGTGAACATGGATCTGGCAACGTCGCTTAAGATACCCAGACAGAATGTCTACAAGTCATCGGGTCGGCTTCAGATCGACAGCCTTACGGTCAAGAACGGTATGCCCCTTCCGACCCTGGCGGTCAGGCTGGAGTACGAGGCCGAGTACGACCTCGATCGCGGCCGCCTGGATTTACAGAAAGCCGATCTGCGGTTGAACGGCCTGGATTTCAGACTCAAGGGAGAAACAACGTTCCCGCAAGGGCCAATCGATGGAATGACGGCGCGCGGAAATCTGAAATCGGATAAAGTAGCAGTGGCCGACCTGCTCGGCTTTTTCTCGGAAGAGCA
>CBFCYQ010000400.1:0-2263 GCA_965602205.1 uncultured bacterium
CCGCCATACTATATATTAAGAGTAACTAACTTCGATATCTATGCAAACAACTACCGTGCCAACACACCTGAGGCGACCTTTGAGGCCTGTTAACTATATGAATAAGAATTAGATGTCCGCGGCGGATTGTGAGCGGTAATTTGCCGTTTTCCTTAACGCGGCGCAGACACTGCGCTGATACTTACAGCGCCGAATCACCCGACACTTACGATTATGTTACAGGACAATAACTTATCCGGCCGCAGACAATGCGGGGGCTAATGTGCGGAATCAGCGCCGACTGACGTGCCCGTCGAAAACTGCGACGCTATTTCTTCTTGGCCAGATGAACCGACATTCCGTGAAAATCGTGCGCGGCTTCCATCAACGCCTCTGATATCACCGGGTGGCCGAAAACCAGCGAACCAAGCTGTGTAACCGTCAGGCCCCGGTTGATAGCCAGTGCCGCCGTGTGCACGATTTCCGCGGCATGGATTCCCACCGCGTGGACACCCAGAAGTCTGTCACTCTTCTTGTCGCCGAGCACCATCACTTCTCCGGCTATCTCGTTTTCGGCGTGAGCCTTACCCAGGGCACGCAGCGGGAACCGGCCAACCACGACATCATACTTTTTGGCTGCTTCCTCTTGCTGCAATCCAACTGATCCCACCTCGGGATGAGTGAAAATGACCGACGGCACGCCCAGGTAGTTCTTTTTCACTTTGCCGCCCAAGGCATTGTCCACCGCTACCGTCCCGTCATGCACAGCCGTATACGCCAGCAGGGACTCACCGGCAACATCGCCGACAGCAAAGATATTGCTGACACTGGTGCGGGAATCAGGGCCTACTTTAATCGAACCGTTCTTGTCCAGCTTGATGCCGACATCTTCCAGCCCGATCTCCTCGGTATTGAAACGCCGGCCCACCGAAACCAGCACCTGGTTCGCATCGATCGTCTTGCCGTTCGATAGCCGGCCGGTAATGCCCTCTGGCCCCGGTACCACTTCTTCGACCTTGCAGTCGGTATGGACGGGCACCTTCAGTTTCTTGAGTTCCCTCTCCATCAGCTTGGACGTATTCGCATCCTCCATTGGCAGGGCCCTCTTGAGCATTTCCACCATGGTGACTTTCACGTCGAGCATGGAGAGCATGCACGCCCACTCGCAACCGATAACGCCGGCGCCGATTATGAGCATTGACTGGGGCAGGCTGTCCAGCTCAAGCAGGTGATCGGAGGACAGGACCCTTATCCCGTCGATAGGAAAGGCCGGAATACTGACGGCTCGCGAACCGGTGGCAATGATGATACTGTCAGCTTTGAGCCGGGTCTCCGGGCTGTCATCATGGAAGACGGTGACCTCGTTTTTCCCGGTGACGCGTCCAAACCCCTGGTAGTGTTCCACGCCGTGTGACTTGAACAACTGGCTGATACCACCCACCAGAGTTCCCACGATTTTGTCCTTACGGGCACGCATGGCCGGCCAGTCGTAAACCGGCGGGGCGGCCAGCCTGATGCCGAAGGAATCCGCCTCCTTCATTTTTCGGTACTGGACGGCCGAAGCGATCAGGGCCTTGGACGGTATACAACCGCGATTGAGACAGACCCCGCCCAGCTTGTCAACTTCGACCACTGCCACTTTGGCTCCCTTGAGGGCCGCCCGGATACCGGCCGTGTAGCCGCCGGGCCCGCCGCCTATGATGACTATGTCATATTCTTTTATGATCACCGCTCCTTGTTTATACGCTTTCCGGATAACGGACCCAATAAATGGGATGTCTGCGCCTTTGGCAAGCCGGTAAGGCACAAAAAAAGGCCGGCCCTCACTGGGGGGACCGGCCAAAATATCCTCTGCCAACTCTTATTAGGAGCCGTGGGCGCTGAATGTCACCACAACTACCGCGCTATCAACGACGAAGCCGGTGGCCGTGCCGCCACTGCTAACCCCATAGAAATGGAATTTCCCGCTTTCTACCGCGTCCTTGAGCCTGTCCACATTCTCAATGAATTTGAACGAGTTCCCGTAGGTGATATGCGTTTTCCCCCCGGGACCGGCAGGCAGAATTAAGTTGTCGAGAACCTTATCGGCGTTGGCGTCAACTTCGGAGAAGGTGGAATATTCGGGTGCCGCCCCGTCGTCCACGTAAGCGTTAAAGGTCACCTCGAAAGCCTCATTGTTGGTAAACCACAACTCAAAGCCGACCAGGTCGATATCGTCAATCTCATCCTTGTGATTCTTCCAGTCAGCCTCGTTGGTGATGTCCACCAGTTCGTGGTAGAAACC
>CBFCYQ010000401.1:0-2260 GCA_965602205.1 uncultured bacterium
GGGCATTAGACACTCCTGCCGCGCAATATTAAAGCACAGAAAGCCGGCACACGGTTATTGGATGCCTGTTTGCTGATTACTAACCGCCCTTATTGTCAATCAGGCTCCAGAATTTCTCAACGTTACCCTTAACTTCGCCCGTCTTGTGGTCCGTCTGGATATAGTTCCACGTCAGTTTGCCATAGTTGAAGGTCACCGATTCGGTGGGAAGGCCTCCGCCGCCGCCGCCGACACTGACCGACGAGATTATCACGTCCTCCATTTTATATTCCATGTATTTTGTCTTTTCTTCGGTGGCGCGGCAGAGTTCGATCACCACGTTCGGAATATGCTTGCCCTTGCAGCAGTACAGATTAAGCGTGGGAGAAGCCTTATCCATCTCCTTGACAATGGAGATATCCTGGTGGCTACACCGCCCCCCGGTGGCCGCCCCACCGGTGCTTCGTTCTCCTGCGGACATCTGAGCAACACCGGAAGAGTACGACATTATCTCAATCCACTCTTTATGATCTGCGTCGGTACTTTCACCCGGGATTCCATCGATTTTCAGAAAACAATCACCTGCCATTTTGTCAACTCCTTATATATAAAATGTTTATTAAAGTTCCTGCGCTCAACTTATTAATACACAAACCATGTTAAGCGTATTGGATATCAAATCAGACTCTACCGGTTAACCGCCCTTCTTGACCGATGGCAGCTTCGAAACCAGCCGTAGCGAAACGGACAGACCTTCGAGTTGGTAATGCGGCCTCAGGAAGAACTTTGCCGAGTAATACCCGGGATCTCCTTCAACCTCATCCACAACAACTTCCGCCGCCGCCAGGGGATACTTGGCCTTAACTTCTTCCGAAGCGCCGGGATCGCTTGTGACATATTGCGTGATCCACTGATTGAGCCATTTCGCCATATCGTCGCGCTCTTTGAAAGAGCCGATCTTATCCCGCACAATGCACTTGAGAAAATGCGCGAACCGACAAGTCGCAAACAGATAAGGCAGCCTTGCGGCCAGCTTGGCATTGGCCGTTGCATCGGCATCCTCATATTCGGTTGGTTTTTGCAGTGACTGGGCGCCGATAAAGCATGCATAATCCTCATTCTTCCAGTGTGATAAAGGCATCATGCCGTTCTTGGCCAGCTCCGCTTCCCGCCTGTCGGTGATTCCAATCTCTGTCGGGCACTTCATATCCACACCACCGTCATCTGTTGGGAAGGTATGACAGGGAAGGCCCTCGACCATACCCCCGCTCTCAACACCACGGATACGTGCGCACCAGCCAAACTCCTTGAAAGAACGGTTGATGTTAACACCCATGGCATAAGCGGAGTTCACCCAGAGATACTTGGAGTGGTCGCCGCTGGCGCTTTCCTCTTCAAAATCAAACTCTTCGCAAGGATTTGTCTTGGAACCGTATGGCAATCTGCCGAGAAATCGAGGCATTGTCAAGGCAATATACCTGGAATCATCGGACTCTCGCAGGGACCTCCAGGGGGCGTAGTCCGCCGTCTGGAAGATTTTCGTCAGGTCGCGGGGGTTGCTCAGCTCCTTCCATGAATCCATGTTCATCAGCGTCGGCGCAGCGGCAGAGACAAAAGGTGTGTGTGCAGCGGCCGCTATCTGGGCCACACCGTTGAGTATCTCAACGTCCGGCGGACTATGATCGAAATGATAGTCACCGACTAAACACCCGTAAGGTTCGCCGCCCGGTGAGCCATATTCTTCTTCGTAAAGCTTCTTGAAAAGCGGGCTTTGATCCCAGGCCGTACCTTTGTACTTCTTGAGTGTCTTGGCCAAATCCTTCTTAGGGAGGTTAAGCACGCGTATCTTCAGCGTCTCGTCCGTTTCCGTGTTATTCACAAGGTGAGAAAGTCCACGCCAGGCACTCTCAATCTTCTGAAAGTCCTCGTGGTGCATAATCTGATTGATCTGCTCGGACAGCTTCCGGTCTATCTCGGCTATAATGGACTCGATTGTCCTGACCGAATCGTCGGAAACAAGGGCTGTATCCGACAATGCCTGTTCGGCCAACGTTCGCACCGCCGAATTGATAGCCTCCTTGGCATGGTCTGACTTAGGTTTAAATTCTTTCTTGAGAAGACTATCGAACTCACTTGGCTCTATAGCCACAGTCTCTGCTGCCTGCGTTTCTTTTTGGTCTTTCATTTCTTCAGCCATGGGATTATTCCTCCTTGCCACTCTCAGTTGATTCAGCTTCAGGTTTCGGCGTCGAAGTCAGGGCGTTTAGCAGGGCCTTGTCCT
>CBFCYQ010000402.1:0-2259 GCA_965602205.1 uncultured bacterium
AGAGCTGGTTTATCATCCTGCGCATGTACGGCCCGCTTGAGCCCTGGCTCGACAAAACCTGGCGCCCGAGTGAGTTGGAGTTGGTTAAATAATAGAACATAGGAAATGGTGACGATGATGGATCTAAATGCACGAATAAGGACGCGACCATCCCCCAGACCGCGAAGCCGTTTGCCTCGATACGGGCTATACGCTGCGGTGATATTTATTTTGATCCAATTTGTGCTCACCGGTTGCGCGGGGATGAACAAAACTTCCGGGTTGGCGTTGACCCCTGTCACCGATACCCCCACGGGGGTACATTTTCCGGGGAAATTCGTCTGGAATGATCTGCTCACCGATGATGTTCCGGTGGCTAAGGATTTCTATGGCCACCTTTTCGGTTGGACGTTCGAGCAGCTCGGCGACTACACGGTGATCAAAAATAATGGCCGCAGCATTGGCGGCATGGCTCAAATCAAAGATGTTTCCGAGGTAAAAAGCGCGGCTCGTTGGCTTTGTACGCTTTCGGTTGCCGATGTGGACAAAGCGGTTTCCCTGTTCGACAGAGAGGGGGGCATCGTTCTTAAAGGACCCATGGACATGCTGAATCGCGGCCGGGGCGCTCTGGTAAGAGATCCCCAGGGTGCGCAGCTGCTGTTGCTGCACGCCTCGGGCGGGGATCCGGAGGATAAAGAACCGGTCATCGGGTCGTGGCTTTGGCACGAACTTTGGTCCAATGACGTCGATGCCTCAATTGCGTTTTACCAAAAACTTGCCGGCTACCATTTTGTCGGTGAAAAAACCGACTATCTGATCCTGATGAAAGATGGGCAATGGCGAGCAGGTATCCGTTACTCGGCGAACAGTAAGCTTGAGATGCGCTGGGTGCCGGTGGTACGGGTCGCCGATACCGATGAGATTGCCGTGAAGGCAAAAAATCTGGGGGGGAAGATCTTGGTTGAGCCCAGACAAACTGCCGACGGCAATCGCGTGTCATTGCTGTCTGATCCGTCAGGCGCGTTAGTAATTATCGAGCGATGGTCGGCAAAAACAACGGCGGCGGAGTAATCATCATGGGAAAACCAATGAATCTCATATCCGGAGTTATGTTTGTCATCGCGGGGCTGTTTTTAGGTGGTTGTGCCAGTTCGGGCGGCGGTCATGTCTATTACCAGAGTTACCATGACCCTTATCCTCACTGGGGAAGAGACGTACATGTCCATCACGACTATGATCGCAGGCCTGTTCAGCCCGGGCACATTAAGCCCAGGCCGCCGAGTATGGGCCGCCCGTCACAGCTTCCCAGCAGACCGAGGCCGAGGCCGAGACCGTCCCTGCGTCGAAGGTAAAAAGGCGATCTATGGAGAAAAATCAGTTTTCTGATAAAACCGGCGGGGAGGGTTAGCACTCGCCTCCCCAAAAAGATAAAGGCGATAACATGATGAAAATTAAATTATTAGCAACCGTGGCCGTCAGCGGGTTGTTGCTGGCCGGCCTGACAACGGCAGCATGGGCGGCATCACCGAAAATGAAAATGACCACCGACATTCCGAAAGCGTTTACCGCGCCGGATAAAGTCGAAACATCTATCGGGACGCTGAAATATTTTGATGGGGTTCCGACAAAAGAAAGCACGAAAGCGATCTACGACTATCTCGACACTTCACGTGCCGTAAACGTCTACCTGAATTCAATTCCAGCCCTGTCCGTCAATGCCCTTCGCGAAGGGCAAGCGGCGGTCGGCGCAGACACCTGTAATAAAATCTGCATCTGGGACAGCCTGATGGATTCAACAACGGTTCTGCTGACCGGCAACACCTCCACCATGTACGCTGTCGGCTTTCTATACCTACTCAAGGACGGTCCGACCGTTATCGACCTCCCACCCGGAATGTTCGGCATTCTTGACGATATGGCCTTTCAGTATATGACCGATCTCGGTGTTGCCGGACCGGATAAAGGTAAAGGCGGTAAGTTTCTGGTACTGCCTCCCGGCTATGAAGGGAATATCCCCAAAGGCTACTTTGTGGTGCCTTCCAAGACCAGTGGTGTATGGGTATTTATGCGCGGATATCTCGACAAGAGCAAGCCGCTTAAAGAAGCTATTCCAGCCGCTTCCAAGAATATCCGTAACACCCTGAAGGTCTATCCCCTGTCTACAAAAGCCAATCCTCCAGCCATGGGATTCATCAATGTGTCTGGCAAGAAAATGCACATGATTGTTCCGAATGATTACACGGCGTTTGAAAAACTGCATGCCCTGATTCAGGGAGAACC
>CBFCYQ010000403.1:0-2259 GCA_965602205.1 uncultured bacterium
AGATCAAAAGTCAACACCGGGTTGCCGCATTTGAGATATTTCAAATTTGCGTTCCCATGTCAGGGGTATTATAATTCCGGCAAATCGAGCGAGGAGGCAGCATGGCAAACCCCTGGCACGACGTCCACCCGGGCGAGAAGGTGCAGGAATATTTTTACAGCGTCATAGAAATATCCAAGGGCTCCAAAAACAAATATGAGCTGGATAAAAAGACGGGGCTGTTGATTGCCGACCGCGTCCTGTACAGCTCCGTACACTATCCGGCCAATTACGGGTTCGTCCCCCAGAGTTATTGCGATGACGGCGATCCGCTGGATGTTCTGGTATTGTGCCAGGAACCGTTGACACCGTTATGCATCGTTCGCTGCCACGCCATCGGCGTCATGACCATGCGCGATGAAAAGGGTCAGGATGACAAGATCATCGCGGTGCATGCCGATGATCCGGCCTACAACGGCTACGAGGATATCTCGAACCTGCCCAAGCACGTCATCAAGGAACTGCAGCGTTTTTTTGAAGATTACAAGATTCTCGAGCACAAGGAAGTCGTCATCGACTCCCTGCGCGGGCATTTCGACGCCGTCAACATCATAAAAGAAGCCTTAGCTCTCTACCGGCAGAGTATCAAGAAGCTGCGGCAATAAAACCGAGGTCAGGTGCATTTATGAAAGATAAGAAGACCGCTTTTACCACGCAACCGTCGCTGGTCGGCGAGCACGTTTATCTTCGTCCGGCGACGGCGGACGATGTGGCCAACAACCACGTCTGGTTTGTTCTAAGCGAGCCACAGGCCCAGGGCTGCCGGCCGTTGCCGTTTCGCACGGCTTCGGAAACGGCCGAGGCTTTCAAGAAAAAAGAAGCCACGTCCGACCGCCAGGCATTCGCCATCGTTCGCAAGCAGGACAAGACCCTGGTCGGGAAAATTGCCTTTTATGATTTCAATTCGTTGAATCGGTCAGCGGCACTGGGCGTGCTTATCGATCCGGACGAGCGCAAGAAGGGCTATGGCCGCGACGCGATGCGCGTTTTGATTCGGTTCCTGTTTCAATACCGGGGACTCAACAAAGTCTATGCCCAAACCGCCGAGTTCAACTCCGCCGCCGTCCGACTACTGGAATCGCTGGGTTTCAAGAAAGACGCCTGTTTGCGGGACCACCATTTCTACAACGGCGAGTTCCACGATTCTCTCATCTACTCGCTGCTGCTGTTTGAGGCAGGTTCGTAAGGCGCCCTTCACCGACCGGCAATTGCCGAGTCGGCTGTTGCCCGGTGCGCGGCTCGCCATCAGCAGGAGCCCCGGCAGGCTGATTGATGGTCAGTGTTATCCGTTGCCGCGTCCGTGACTTACGAAGCCTCAGGATCGGCGGTCGGAGCCGCCGTTGTAATGATTTCTTCGATGGTCATTCTGATTATGATTTGACCGGTAGTCGCGGTTTTCTCCACCGGGGCGCTCGGGCGGCCCGTTACTCGGCCGCTGTTGCGGCTGTTCCGGGCGGTCGTCACCGGCGGCGACCTGCGATTCCGGCTGCACCGGCTGTTCCGCCTGCGGCTGGCGCGGCTCGGCAGCGTCTGAAGCTAACAAACCGGCCCGGACACCGGCGACTGCCTGGTTGAGCTTTCTCAACTCGGCCCTGGCCCGGGTGGCAAAGTCCTGGTCCCTGGATGCATACAGGACCGAGCGGGAGACATTGATTACGGCCGGTTTTTGGAAACTGGCGGTCCCGTACTCAGCCGCCTTCTCCAAAGAACCTCCCTGGGCCCCGACGCCGGGAATCAGCAGCGGCATATTGCCGGCCACCTCGCGAATCTCCCGGAGTTGTTCCGGTTGCGTGGCGCCGACGACCAGCCCGCAATTGTTGTCTTTGTTCCAGTAGGCGACCTTCTCCGCCACGATGCGATAGAGCGGTTTGCCCTCTACATTGAGAAGCTGAAAATCTTTGGCACCGGTATTGGAGGTCAGGCAGAGCACAAAAACTCCTTTGCCTTCATACTCCAGGAACGGCCGCATGGAGTCGTATCCCATGTACGGATTCAGAGTCACCCAGTCGGCCCGGAGCCTTTCATACAGCGATTGAGCATAGTGCGAGGCGGTATTGCCGATATCGCCCCGCTTGCTGTCAATGATGACCGGAATGTCGTCGGGGATGCGTTCAACCAGTTGCCTCAGAAGCGAGAGTCCATCCGGTCCGCAACTCTCATAAAAGGCAATATTGGGTTTATAGGCACAGACCGAGTCGGCGGTAGCCTCGATGATGCGGC
>CBFCYQ010000404.1:0-2227 GCA_965602205.1 uncultured bacterium
TCGGAGTACTCGACCAGAACGTCTTTGAGTCCAACGCCGAGGTACTTCTCAAGGGTCATGTTATAGTTCCACACGAGCATCTCATGGAGCTGGTAGACCTTGGTGAAGTCAAACTGGATGTACGCAACCTCACCGGCCTCAGCGGCGCCAGACCACATGTCAGTGGTGTCTGTCGAATGCTGAGCGTCCTCGTTGAGTCCCGAGCCATTGACCGTGTTCTCTGGACCCTGGTCGTCCATCGAGGTCGTGTTGCTCGTGGCCATGACGTTCTCAATAGCGTAGGCGAGGGGCTCGACCGTGAAACTCCAGACATCACCCATCCAGGGGCTGTTGGGTTCCAAGCCGTTGACTTCGTCAACCCGCCAGTAGTACGTCTTGCCAAAATCAGGAAGTTTTGCGGGGGTGTAACTGGCAGCCGTCTGGGCGTTGCCGCCAGTAGCGTCGGTGACTTCATCGATGCTCTCACCAAAATACACGACGTGCCCGTTGGTCTGGGCGGCAAGTGGCCCCGGCGTCCAGGTAAGCACCACATCGCGCGGTACATCTGTGTATGTATCAGCCGGATTCGGATTCGTTGCTATCCACGTTGGTTTCCCAATGACATCACCATACGTCGTACCGATGCGGATCTCGTCAGCATCCACGCCACTATTGCCGTTGGTAGCCACTGACCTGAGCATAACGAAGGTGGACTGGTCGAGACTGCCGGTAACGGTGCCCGCCGGGGTTTCCGGTTTGACAAGATCAGGACCCGGCAGGTAGACCTCTACCGTATCGGTCTCACCGAAAATGACTCTGCCGACAAAAAACCGAACATTTTCAGTAAAGATAACAGAGTCGGTACTGACCGTTTCAAAGCCGCCAATCTTGATCGACGCTCGAACTTGACCTCCTGTATCTTCGTTTATCTTGCTTGCATAGATAGCCACGTTATTGCCGCTATCAGATCCGATCTGGAGTCGATGTCGGTTGTTATTCGTGATGCCGCCCAAATTGAATCGGCCGACAAAGCTGAACCAGAGCTCATCGCCGTCGTCCAAATTACCGGCCATCACCGCCGGGTCCAGGGCTGCCTCGATCTCGGGAGAGGTCCAAACGGCGCCCGGCCCCCAGTGGTTCCCGATGGGCGCGGGAAGGCTCCCGTAAGTCAGGGATCCTCCCTTGATTTTTGGGGCATCACCATCGACGACGCCGACGTACCACGTGCCGGTCAAACCGGTGGCGTTGACCGGCACACCCAGACCCTCGATAGCTCCTGTCTCATAGTCGAACGGTTCGTAGACGAGCAAGACGGCCTGCGCCGAACCGCTCAATACCACAAAGACACCCAGCAAGACGGCGAAGCTTAAACATTTATTGATTCTGTTCTTGGTGATCATAATGCCCTCCCTTTCAGAATAGTGAACATCGAGTAACCTTGAACGGCACTAAACCATCAAGCTCCCGATAAGCCAGCAGTCCTGCGTCATACTGTTTCCAAATCGTCGCAGTGTTAATCACGCCAAGTCTCTGCCGGCAGAAAAATCAGACCCCTTTTCTGCCGGCAGAGAACCCTTCGATCGAAAAGTCAAGCGACTATTCAATCTTCATCAGTCTTCAATCATCGCATAGCCGTGAGGGTAACATCGTCGTAGTCGACTTCATACCAATCGGCAAAGTCAACCGCCAGGAGTCGAATCTCCAGCGGCTGGCCAAGCTGTGCCGGGTTGGCGCCGGATTTGTAGCTCAGGCTGGCAGTCGTCCACGTTGTGTCATCGACGGGCGAAGGCCCGGTGTCCGATGCGAGAAGGACGCCGCCGGCCAGCAGTTCGATGCGATAGTCGGCGGTAAGGCCTTCGTTGTAAAGAACAGGGTTGCCTACCAATACGCTCAGATCGTACTGCGTGTCCGCCTGCAGAGTCGCCGAGAGGACTTGAGACAAACCGGTGTCATAGCCGGCAAAGGACGAGGTATACGCCACGTTTTTGCCCTCCGGAGCGACGCCGCCGTAGCCTTCGGCGGCGGTCGGGTTAAACCCACCGTGCGCCTCATTGTCTGCGAACTCTTCGGGCTCCCACGTCGTGGTGTCCGGCAGGGTGTAGTAACCTAATGTCCAGCCATCGGTCGGGCCGTAAGCACCGTCAGCATACGCCGGGGCCTCGAAGCCGGGATTGGCAACGGGGATGAGAGGTGTAGCCGTGAGGGTAACATCGTCGTAGTGGACTTCATACCAATCGGCAAAATCTAC
>CBFCYQ010000405.1:0-2220 GCA_965602205.1 uncultured bacterium
GACCGCCTGATTCACCCGCCAGGCAAGCTCAATGGTGAATGAGAGGGTTGGCTAGAAGCCATTTCGCCTCGCCAAAGACCCCCGCGGTCGCGGTAGGGATGGCCCTTTCGGGCCACCCCCCGCACAGATCCGTACGTGAGCCTTTACTCATACGGCTCCTACCTTGGGTGATGGCGGTCGGAAACGCTGCTCTGGATAAGGGTGTAGGATTCGGACTTTCGGGAACCAGCGGTTGAGATGGTGCTGGAGTCGTTTCCAGTTCCAGCGGGTACGGGCCTTGTGGCTCCGGCGCCGAATCATCTTAAGCCAGATTCGACTCACCGCCTTGCAGAACTGTTCCAGCCGTGCGTAGTTCCCGGGGACGGCGTGATAATTGAGCCATCCCTGAATGACGCGTCTAAGCCATCGACCCTGTAGGTGGATCGGTTCATGCATCTTCTTCCGGAGCTTCTCCTTAATTGCTTTCAGAGTCGCTCCCATGCGTTTGGCTATCGTGATCCGAACGATCTTAAACACCCCCCAGCGGGTGGTGCCGCAACAGTGCGTGAAACCGAGAAAGTTGAACGTCTCGGGTTTCCTCTCCTCTCGTCTTTGACGGTTGGAGGCTGCGAATCGCCCAAATTCGATCAGTCGCGTCTTTTCCGGGTGGAGCGTAAGCCCGAACTTCTGTAAGCGGCCTCTGATTGCTCGAAGGCAGCGTTCGGCGTCCCTCCGGTACTGGAAACCCATGACGAAATCGTCCGCGTAGCGAATGACAATGACGTCCCCGCGTGCGTATCGACCGCGCCACTGGTTTACCCACAGGTCCAATACGTAATGTAGAAATACGTTGGCAAGCAAAGGTGAAATCACTGCTCCCTGTGGTGTCCCTATCGTGGTCTTGGACCACTCGCCGTCTTCCGAGATTCCCGCCCTAAGCCATTTCTTGACCAGGCGGATCACCCGTTTGTCGGCGATCCTGTGCTCGAGGAACTTGATCATCCATTCGTGGCTGATGTTGTCAAAGAACCCGCGAATGTCTGCATCGAGCACCCAGCTTACCTTGCGTTGGCGAAGACCGACTGCCAGTACATCGAGCGCGTTGTGTTGGCTCTTGCCCGGCCGGAAGCCGTAGCTGAAGCCGAGGAAATCTTCCTCGTAGATCTGCTCGAGCACCGTGCGCAGCGCCTGTTGCACAATCTTGTCCTCCAGGGCCGCGATCCCGATAGGGCGTAGGCGACCGTCTGGTTTGGCCAAGTAGATGCGTTTCGATGGCTGCGCTCGGTAGGTCCCGCTTTGCAGGCGTTCATGAAGGTCCTTTAGGTGGCCCTCCAGTTCCCGCCCGTATTCCGTCCATGTTACGTCATCGACTCCTGGGGCCGCCACAGGGTTCAATCCCTGGTAGCTGGCCCGTAGGAGTGCTTCGGTCACATGGTGTAGCAGGGAAGTAAACCGTACGTCCTTGTCGCTGCTGGCGACCCGCCGCACACCTTCCAGTTCGAGCGACACACCCTTCCGGCTCTGGGTCCGGTATGCGGTCAATTTGAAGGCGTTCCCCTTGGTCGGTCCCCTTTCCTCCACGGGCTCCGCCGGCGGTGGTGTACCGCCTTTGTTCGCCCGCTTCCCAGGTACTATGGTCCCGTCCGACTCCCCATCAGCGTGCATGTTGGCATGGTGGTCGTCCTTCTCCAACCGTCCCAGGTCATCACTCCTGGGAGCCGATGGGGTCTCCCGGTTCTCGTGCATGGAGTTTCCACACATGCTCAGGTTCTCCGACCCCGCAGCGTCTTGGGGCGCCTCGCGTTCTGACGGCGTCCCGCACGTGGCCTTCCCCTGCAAGCTATCGGGTCGGCACGCTGGTTCTACACGATTTTCGGGGCTCAATAGCTGGCCTGTGTGTGCCCCTGTCAACGCTTCACCCAGGGTGTTACCACCCTCGGCGCATGACTCGGGGTCAGGATGGCTCGCTAGGCCTTTCCTGTACGACTCTTTCATTCGCTACTCCATGCCGGTTTATCCCGGCGCTTTCAGCTTGCTCGTGCGGTGAACCAGGTCCTGTTGCTAATACGGCGTCGTGACGCACCGTCGGTCGCGCCAATCGCCTTCCATCCTGGCGGGTCGTTGCCGCGACCGAAACAGAGCCGCCGGTGAATTCAGAGCGCGGTTGCGTCTCGGTCTCGGCAGATCTCCGCTTGTGGTCCGTGTCACTGGCGAGACCGAGATCATGGGCGGATACACCGT
>CBFCYQ010000406.1:0-2191 GCA_965602205.1 uncultured bacterium
CCTTCTGTTCATCCAGTTGGCCGGAATCATCGAGGCTGTATAATCTGCCGCCGGTAACGTACACGGCTTTGCCTTCGGCCGAACTGCCGGATGATAAAGCAGTCAGGCCTTTAACAATATGATCGGCCGTCAATTCAGGCCAGTCACCAGAGAACGGGAACTTCTCTTTTGAGAGAATATTCCCGATAACTTTCGTGACGGTCCCGAGTTCAATCGGCGTTACGTTATCGTCTTTGAGAATGCCCCAGAATGCAGGCCAAACAAGCTTGTGAGGCGCGATTTTGCCGTCTGCCTGTTTTGCGAAAACAGGAGAGGCAATGTGCGGAAGCATCTCGCGGGCCTTGTTCACGTTCGGCGTGCCGAGGCGATGGGCCATCGAAGTCTTGGTGAAGTGCGGCTCGTCGGCGGGCCACGGGCCGGAGTGACAAGCGGTGCAGGTCAGTCTTTTGAAATGCACCGCCGGGATGCCGCGGTGTTCGGGAACCGGGGCGCTCAGACGGCCGGCGGTCGGCTCCGAAGCGGAATGTTCTCCGAGGTGACAACCTTCGCACGAGGAAGCAGCCGCAAGCTCGTTGCCCGATGCGTCTTCTTCGCCTGCATACCCGCGGACGATGTTGTGGTCGATTCCGTTACGGTGACAATCAACGCAGTTCATCCCCGATTTCAGGTGGATATCCTCATCCTCGGACCATTTTTCGGCCCCTTCGGCGCCTATGTAGAGATCCGAGTGACAGAAGTAACACCGATGCGAAGGGACTTCTCTAACGACATTAAAGAATACGCTGTTATCATGGTCGAACACGTTCTTATGATACGCGATGGCCGGAGGCTTATTCTTTCCGCCCTGTGCCGATTCGACAGAAAACGGATCAAACGGATCGTACATTTCGTCCATGTCGTTGGCAGAGCCGGTGACTGTAGCCAGGCCGGAAGATGCGGCCGCCGCCCAGCGGAAATTGCCGCGGCTTATCTGCACGGCGTATCCGGTCGTTCCGCCCTGGTCCTGTCGCGGATCTCCATTGTGGCAACTCAGGCAGTTAATCTCCAGCTTGCCGGAGACGTACTGCCGCATTACCTCTACTTCGTCGTCGGTCTCTCCCGCGCCGCCGCCCGGCGTCTGCCGACCGAAGATTTTAGTGAACTCGCGGTCGGTCAGGCCGAACTGCCCGGGCTTGAATGTCCCCGGCCAGGAGCGATAAGAAAGGAGTATCTGCGTGCCGGTTTTAGCATCAACATAGATCCACGGTTGGCCCGGCCGCCCACTTTCGGCGTTCGGATCAACAGAGTTAAAATGCCAGCCCTTGTTGATGATCCCGTAGCTGTGACACACACCGCATGTTTGGCGTGTGGAAAAAGGCAGCAGCACCTCTTCATCGGTATCAATATCCGGATCAATCTCAATAGGTTCGGCGCCTTCCTCGCCCGGTTGGGCGAGCAGCCCAAGACGATGAATCGGATGTGCCCGGCTACCGTCACTTTCATCACCGAGAAGCTTCTGCCCGGTTTCAGCAGCAGCGACGGGAAGACACAAGGCCAGCAAACACAAGAAGCTTTTTAATATCAATCCTTTTCTCAATGTAAGCTCAATCCTTCTCTCTCAATGCATTAATATTTATCTTACAGAACGGCTACTGTAACCGAACGTTTACGCCTCGAAATCTTCCGGTTTGAACTCCAGCTTCCTGCCGGCTGCCACCGCTTCATTCACTTTCAACACAGTCACTGCCGTTTCGTATCCGATCTCGGCCGGGCAATTAAGTTTGGCCTTGCCTTTAATGGCATCGAAGAAGTTCTCAAGGTGCGGCTGATGATACGGCTTGCCTTCCATTGTAACCGGGATGTCATAGCTCGGCGGTTTTGGTGATTCACGCACATCCAGCACGGCGTCGCCGGCGGGTTTTTCCTCTTCCGGCTCAACCGGCTCCTTTATAAAGCCCATTTTGACCCACTTTTCCCAGTTCTCCGCCGGGACCCATGCCTCGCGGTACAGCTTGCCGCGACCGGCGGCTTCCGAGATTACCAGCGAGCCTTCGTCGCCCATAAAGGTCTCAAAATACCCCTGGCTGCTGTTGGTCGTAATTGTTTGGTAAAACGCCCTGACGGTCCGATCGCCAATCTCATACTCATAAATGGCCATGACATTGTCGTACCAGTCGTGTCCTTTCCAGTAGTCGATACCGCCGCTGGCCAT
>CBFCYQ010000407.1:0-2184 GCA_965602205.1 uncultured bacterium
AAGAAAACAGAGAGTTGGAGATAGCGACCCCGTTGGGAAAGGATGTGCTTTTGCTAACGAGCATGTCGGGCACCGAACAGCTTGGCCGGCCGTTCAGGTTCGATTTAGAATTAGCCAGTGAAGACGATCAGATAAAAGCTGAGGACATTGTCGGGAAGAACGTGACCATCCGCCTCGATCTTTTGGCTGACGAGCCTCGCTATTTCAACGGTTATATCAGCCGCTTCACCCAGCTAATAGCATCAGGGGGGCTGGCACGCTACCGGGCCACCATAGTACCCTGGCTGTGGTTTCTGACACGAACTGCGGATTGTCGCATCTTCCAAGAAATGACGGTCCCTGATATTATCGAGAAGGTTTTTGGCGATCACGGGTTCAAGAATTTTGAGCGCTCCTTGAGCGGTGAGTACCGTACTTGGGAGTATTGCGTGCAATACCGTGAGACCGACTTTAATTTTGTCAGCCGGCTTATGGAGCAGGAGGGGATATACTACTTCTTCAAGCACGAGAACGGCGAACATTCATTGGTCCTGGCCGATTCAACCGGCGCACACAAGCCTTATTCTGGTTACGACGAAATCAAATACCATCCTGCCGATGCGGGAGTCAGCGATGAGGAGTACATTTCGAACTGGACTGTGCAGACCTGCGTTCAACCTGGTTCGTATGCTCTGAACGATTTTGACTTTAAAAATCCCGATACGCCTCTTCAAACCAGAACGATAGTGGAACGTGACCACGCCAACGCAAAGTTCGAAATCTACGATTATCCCGGTGAGTACGTCGAGTTTGAACACGGAGAAGGTTATACCAAGAAACGTATCCAGGAGTTGCAGGCCCAATATGAAGTAGCCACAGCCAATTCTGACGTCCGGGGTATCTGTCCGGGCTGCACATTTGCACTTACATGGCATCCTCGGGATGACCAGAACCGGGAATATCTGATTACCTCTGCAAACTATAACATTGATGCCGGCGAGTTCTACTCGGGTGGCGAGGGAGGCGGTGGGTGCGTTTATTCCTGCAGCTTTACTGCTATCGCTATCAAAACCGCTATCGATGCCGCGCAGCCGTTTCGTTCGCCCCGTATCACTCCCAAGCCCTCAATTCCAGGCCCACAGACGGCAATCGTTGTCGGCCCTTCCGGTGAAGAGATTTGGACAGATGAATTTGGCCGGGTGAAAGTACAGTTCCACTGGGACCGTTACAGCGAGGCCGACGAAAACAGCTCCTGCTGGATTAGGGTCGCGCAGGTCTGGGCCGGTAAGAATTGGGGGGCTATGTATATCCCTCGTATAGGCCAGGAAGTTATTATTGAGTTTCTCGAAGGCGACCCCGACCAGCCGATCATAACCGGCCGGGTCTATAACGGACAGGCTATGCCGCCGTATGAACCGAAGAGCAATAAGACCATGTCGACTATCAAGTCCAATTCCAGCGAGGGCGGCGGGGGCTTCAACGAAATCCGCTTTGAAGACAAAAATGGCAAAGAGCAAATCTTTATCCACGCCCAGCACAACCAGGATAACCGGGTTCTAAACGATAGCTTAGAGTGGATCGGCAATGAAAGACATCTGATTGTTGAGAGTGACCAGCTCGAACAGGTCGAAGGCGACAAGCATCTGACAGTCCGGGGAAACCAGAACGAAAAGATAGACGCCACGATATCCAGAGAGGCCGGCTCAGACATCCACGAAAAAGCGGGTATGAATTATGCCTTTGAAGCAGGAACCGATATCCATATTAAGGGCGGAATGAATGTGGTCATAGAAGCCGGGTTGAAGCTTTCTCTGAAAGCGGGGTCCAATTTTATTGACATCAGCCCGGCGGGGGTGGCGATTTCAGGCACGCCGACGGTAATGATCAACAGCGGTGGGTCTGCCGGCTCCGGTGCCGGTTGTCAGCCTGAAGCGCCCACGGAACCAAAAGAAGCGGACACTGGAGAGCCGGGAGAAACGAGCGAGCCGCCCAGGCCGCCAGAACCGCCCACGCCGGTACAGTTCTGCGCGCAGGCGACGGTTATGCAGCAGGCCGCCGCGGACGGCACGCCGTTTTGCGAAGAGTGCGAAAAAGCAAAACAACAACAAGCCGGACAATAAGTTAGTGGATTCGGGAGAATTTGATGGACGAAAAAGTTATAACTCAGTCGCTTGTCAAATATTTGTTCTCGCAGCCCGAGACCAA
>CBFCYQ010000408.1:0-2170 GCA_965602205.1 uncultured bacterium
GCCGCTCCGTCAAAGACCGCTACCTCGCCCTGCGCGGGCGCCACGAGGCCGTGGATGATGCGGAATCCCATGGCCGGCGTCGAATACCAGTAGACCTCATCCGCATAGTGGGCATTGTAGCAGAAGAAAATGTCATTGAGCGTGTCGCAACCCACGTAGTCATCGCCCGCGAAGCCCAGGTCCGGATCGATCCAGAACGCCGCGTAGAAATCGTCAATCGCGTTGGGGCCCCTGTTATAAAGCTTGTACTTGATGTAAATCGCAAACGATTCCGGACCACCGGTGATAACCTCACGGGCCGTGGCCGTGAATGCAAAGGTGTCGACCGGTAGTTCGTTGGGTGTCGTGATTCGGAACACCGTACCCTGCTCGGGGCAGTCCTGCGTAAACGTCAGAGGGCCCCCATCATCGGTGGTATCGATCAGATCGCCGGAGTAATCCTGGTAACGCAGGACACCTCCGTTCCAGTTTACCAGCACCGTGCGGGCCATAATCTCGTCACCCAGCGTGTTATAAGCCGACGTGATAGTGCTACCAATAAGAAGCGAGTCCTCAAATGCCTGGTAACCCACCTCGCCCGGCGACATATCGGCCGGGTTATACCAGTACACCCAGTCGGTGTACGGGTCATCGTAACCACCCGAGGCTGAGTGTTCGAGATCGCCGCCTCCCAGGTACACCGAATCGGACGGGTCCAGCGGATTCACCCAGAAACTGTCGAGACCCCAGCTCTCCAGCGCATATATATCGTCGCCTTCCCAATCCTCGCCGGCATCATCTATTATCAGCAGACACAGGCGCACATCGTCGGAGGGGTCGTCCGGCGTCCCGGTGCCGATATTCCACAACTCGAACGGCACCCACAGCGCTTTCGGAGGATCGGCCCAACCCTCGAATGCATAGGAACCACCCACTCCCGGATTTTCATTTGAGCCGGTAAAACGCATTTCGTAATCGTCGACACCGATAGCCTGCAGATTGGCCCCGTCGCGAGTCACGCGAGATAGGAAGCTGGCATAATCGGCTCGTGTCCCGCCGCAGTAGGTCCCGCCGTTGTCGACCGTGTGAAAGCCCCACAGGCCGGAGCCCACTTGCTGGTCAGCCTCCGGGTTTTTCGGCGTGCCGAACCCATCAACCGGCGTGGGAAAGTTTCTAAAAGCGAAGGCGCCCGCCACCGGCGGGTCCAGAGGCCCGGCCCCGTTTTCCACCACCGAAAAACACTCAAAACTGCCACCCATACCAGTGACTCTCACAACAAAGCCGTCAGTTACCCACTCATTATCCCCCCAGAATGTTGTCTGATTGTCCAGCAGCGTCTGCATAGTAGTAATGTCCACCAGTCGCCAGACCCGCCCCAGAGTCGGATGGTCATCAATCTGCACCTGGTAATCGTGGCCAGTCAGCGCAGCCCTATCGACAACATCTGCCTTAACCGCTACTTGAGAATTACCAACCTGCTCCACAGGAAGGCAGTGGTTCACATAGGCCGAATCATCACCGGCCTGCGCGGCGGCCCAAACCGTCTGGCGGACTTCGATACCGAGCGGAGCGGTCTCGCCTGAACGGTTGGAGTGTTCATCAGGGTCAGCGTCGTTGTATACCGTCCAGAGCATCTGGTCTCCCAGCATCAGCGGCTTTCCCGAACCGTCAACGGGCGCTCCCAGCGCCACCGGCCAGTTGAGGTAGTCTTCGTTGGGGTTGCCCTCCAGGCTGTCCTGGTATAGCTTGTAAACCCTGAATTCCGGCCGGTCGGGCAAGAAAGTGGAGTCGCACATGGATCCCGGGACGAACTCACTGCTGTACTCGCAGACAGCCACTCTAACCTGTCCCCCCACTTTGCCGCCAAGCCATAGGCCCGCCGCATACAAAGGCGACTTGGTCCAGGTGCCGTCGTGTATCGCTTCCGTACTTTCATAAGGATAGAATGTGCCATAATAGGGGCGGCCGAACACACCTAGCACGTCGCGCCCGAAACTGCCGTAGTTGGTGACGAACATCAAAATAATGTTGGCATCGATGTACGTCGTAAAGTCGACCTCCGCCGAATGGGCCGGCATGTGACTTTTGTATGTTGAGTCCGGCGGCATCGCCATGACCGCCACGGAGACCATTATGAGCAGCACGGCGGCCGCTGTAAGCTTTGCTGGATTCACTGTGCATCCCTCCAGAG
>CBFCYQ010000409.1:0-2155 GCA_965602205.1 uncultured bacterium
TGACGCCCAGGGGCCAGTGGACGGCGCCGATACCGTCGGGGAAAAAGACCGCCAGTACAGCCAGGACGTTCAGGACGATAAGCCAGACGAGCAGATCTTTCAGGAGAAAATGGGGGAAGAACTTTTCCATTTTCCTCTCGGCCGCCGTTGTATTCTGCCATTCGAGCGGTTCACTCATGCCCTGGCGCTGGATAAAAACGAGATGCGCCGCGAGCAGGACGGTGAACAGGCCGGGCAGAATGGCGACATGGAGGCCAAAGAAACGGCCGATGGTAGCCCCGGTGACTTCCTCGCCGCCGCGCATGACGATCAGAATGTCCCTACCAATAACAGGCAAAGCGCCGGCCATCCCGGTACCGACGCGGGTGGCGAAAAAAGCCAACTCGTTCCAGGGCAGGAGGTATCCGGAAAAGCCGAAAGCCATCGCCAGGCCCAGCAATCCCATGCCGGTCAGCCAGGTCAATTCGCGCGGTTTGCGGTAGGCTGATGTAAAGTAGACGGAGAACATGTGAACGAAGACGGCGAAAATCATCAGGTTAGCCGACCACGAATGCAGGGCGCGTATGAGCCAGCCGAAAGAGACATTGGCGATGATGAAATGAACCGATTCATAGGCGGTGTCGGCCCCCGGCCGGTAATACATGAGGAGCAGAATGCCGGTGATCACCTGGACGATGAACAAGAACAGGGAGATGCCGCCGAAATAATAGAAGAAATAGTGGCGGTGCTGGGGAACGCCCTTCCGGCCGAGGTAGTCGACGAGGTCATTGATCTTGAAGCGTTCGTCGACCCACTTATAGATTTGACTGTCGGTGAGAGCGGTCATCAGGCTTCCTCGCGACTGACAAAGATAACGTCCCCGACTTCCTTTGTCTTATAGGTCGCCAGCGGTCTGGGTGGCGGCCCGGAGATGTTCTTTCCGTCGAGGTCGTATTTACCGTTGTGACAGGAGCACCATATAATGCCCAGGTCCGGGCGGTGTTGCACGGTGCAGTCGAGATGGGTACAGGTGGCCGCCATGGCCTTCAATTGGCCAGCGCCGGTCAGGAAGATAATCCCCAGTTCTTTGCCGTATTTGAAGTAGCGGGCCTTTTTGGGTTCATCAATGAGGTCCTGCCGGGAGAACTCCAGTTTGAGCTGGGAAGGGTCGGCTTCGGCGGCCGCGGGCGGTACGATAAATCTGATAATGGGATACAAAACGGAGCCGAGGGTGGCCAGAGCGCCACCGCCCAGGATCACTTCAAGGAATTTTCGGCGCGTCGATTTCTCTTGGTTCACAAAGCCTCCGAAGAAAAGGCCACCTTTTAGTGGGTCAATTTAATCACAAGGGCATTTCGAGTCAAACGAAATCGTGTCGGGAGAATCGGTAAAATGGGGTGAACATATCTATAAAGCCGCGACGGCCTCGATTTCGACTTTTACGTCTTTGGGCAAGCGGCTGACCTCGACGGTGGCCCGAGCCGGCGGGGCACTTTCGAAGTAGGTTGCGTAGACCTCGTTGACGGCGGCGAAATCGTTCATGTCGGCGAGGAAGATCGTGGTTTTGACGACGTCGTCGAAGCCGGCTCCGGCGGCGCGGAGCACCTCGCCGAGATTTTTCATGACCTGGCGGCACTGCTCAGCGGCGGTGTCGCCGACGATTTCCATGGTGTTCGGGTCAAGGGAGATCTGGCCCGACGCGTAGAGCATAGACTGACAGTCAACTTTCACGGCCTGGGAGTACGGTCCGATAGCGGCCGGGGCCTGGTCGGTGCTGATAATCTTTTTCATACTGCCTCCTGAGTTTGGCGGCAATATAACTCCTGGTGACAGCTTCTGACAATTGATTTGTTGGCCGGCCGGGTCACATCGAGTCAAAGCCGGTGGGGCCCATCAGTTCGGCGAACGACCGGATGGCCGTATCATCGAAGTGATTCTTGAGCGAGAACATGATTTTCAGGGCCGGGTAGGTATCCATGGCCCTCTGGTAGACGCGCTCGGTGGTCATAGCATCGAAACAATCGGTGATGGCGACGATCTTGGAGTAAATATGCTGCTCTTCAAGCGTGAGCCCGGCCGGGTAGCCGGAGCGATCACCGCGTTCATGATGCTGCAGAATAGGGTAATAAGAGGTGGCGGAAAGCTGGTCGGTGTCGGTGAGAATCTCGACTCCCCA
>CBFCYQ010000410.1:0-2142 GCA_965602205.1 uncultured bacterium
CCGCTTCCTGGTTTCACATGCCCTGGTCAGGCGCGTTTTATCCCGCTACGTTGACCTGCCACCTGCAAACTGGACGTTCCTGAACAGCGGCCACGGAAGGCCCGAGATTTCCAACCCCGGCCTGCCGGCATTACGCTTCAACCTGACCCACACGGACGGACTGGCCGCCTGCGTCGTTACCCTGGCGAGCGAGTGTGGTATCGATGCGGAGAGAATCGTCGCACGGCATAACCCGGTGGGGGTGGCGCAGCGGATGTTCTCCGCCTCTGAGTGCGAACAGATGCAGCGCCTGAGCGCTCGTGAGCAGCTGGAATACTTTTTCCGGCGCTGGACGTTGCGCGAAGCCTATGTCAAGGCCCGGGGTATCGGTATTTCGTTTCCCACCCGAAAATTACAGTTTGCCATCGATGAGAGGGAGAACATCCAGGTGCAATTTGCAGACGGTATCGATGACACCGGCAGGCACTGGCAGTTCCGCCTGCTGTACCCCACCCGGCAGCATATTGTCGCGCTGGCGCTCGGCCTTGAGGATTCGACTGAAAGAAGGATTGTCAGTCGCGAATTCAGCTGGTAGGCGGGCCAGCCTCCGGCCGGCTAGAAGGATTGCTTAACATGCCCTTACAAAATCGTCGGCGGCAGGGATGCCGCCGTCGAGCGTACAGGGAGGTATTCACAGCGTATTTTGTAAGGGCATGTTACGCAATCCACACTGCCCATGTTGGTGCCTGTTGTACGGCGATTTCGCGGGACTATCGTAGGCTAAAGGTAGTTGAACAGGTTCAGGTTCTGCACCCGGACAAAAGCCTGCTGCGCGGCCTGTAGTGCAACGCTTTCCTGGCTGAGCCGAGTGGCCGCATCGGCATAATCAAGATCTTCAATAGTGGAACGGGTCTGCTCAAGCTGAAGCAGAAATGATTCATTGATATCCTGCTGGCTCTGTGCCGCGTTGAGTCTGGCGCCCGCCGTAGCACGAAATCCCACCAGACGCTCAAGGGCATTATCCAGTTGATCAAGCGTGGTGCCGCTGGGTGCATCGGCCTCCAGATCACTCGCCAGTTTGTACAGGGTACTGAAAACATCCTCGTGGGCCACCGTGCCACTGGCATCCGCAACCTTCATAAACACATCGAGACCCGAATCGCCGTAGGCAAGCTGACGGGTTGGCCCTACCTGGATCTGGCGCTGGCCCTGATCGCCTGCATAACTGAAATTGCCGACCCCATCGTGACTGAACGGAATATCCTTTGCCTGGAAACCCGCGAACAGATACTCACCCTGCCCATCCCTGCTGTTCGCCACGGCCAGCACCTGGTCTGTTATCTGGCGGACCTCCCTGGCGATAGCGACCCTGTCTTCAGCGCTGTTGGTATCATTCAGAGCCTGTACCGCCAGTTCGCGGGCACGCTGCAGGTTGTCGCCCACCGAAGCAAGTACACTGTCTTCCAGTTCCAGGCGTGATTGCAGGTGCTGAATATTGCGCTGATACTGCTCTGTGACCGCGGCCGACTCCGACAGGCCGAGCAGCTGCGCCGAGCCGGTAGGATCGTCCGCCGGATTTATCATGCGCTTGCCCGTGGAAAGTTGTTGCTGGGTTCGGAATAACTGTGTCTGCAGGTCAAGAATCGAATTGACGCCTTGACGGTGTATCTGCAAGGTACTGATACGCATACTTATCTCCCCAACGCATTAATCAGTGTCTGAAAGGTGGAATCCGCCACCGATATGACTTGGGCTATGGCCTGGTAGGCCTGCTGAAAACGCAACAGGTTAGCGGCCTCTTCATCGAGGTTGACCCCGGAAATTTCGTCGCGTGACTGCTGCGCCTGCGCAAGCAGTGCCCCCTGGGCCTCCGCTGTTATCTGTGCGCTTCGCGTCTGGGTTCCCAGTTGGCCAATGAGCTGGCCGTAAGCACCCTGGAAGTTGGTCGTACCCTTCTCCATGGTCTGTGCAGTTTGCAGGCCGGCCAGCAGCAGTGCATTGCCGTTATCGCTTGAACCATTGGCGTTGCCGTTAAATACAAAGCCGTCGCCGTCAGCCGGTGCTCCGGTCACAGTGAAGCTGATACCCGCTACCGTAAAGCTTGCACCACGATCGGTCGCCGGATCGTAGCGCAGGGACAGTGTGAGATAGGCGGCCCCATCC
>CBFCYQ010000411.1:0-2128 GCA_965602205.1 uncultured bacterium
CGGTCGAGATGCACCACTCCGACCTGACTGTCAGCTATACCCCGGCCTCGCCGGTGCCGTCCGACGAACGCTGGCATGTTCGTTGGAACTACGACCACTTCGGCTGGGCCCTGAACTTTAAGTATAACAGCGCTGACTTTTATGACCTTTTCGGCCCCACCAAAACGAGTCGTAAAGGATATGTCCTGGGAGGACGACGCACCAAAACGCTGGTATTCGACGGCCCCCGCGAGGCCGAGTACACCGCGGGTGCAACGTGGTACACCGGGCTGGAAGAACTGCCCGACTATCAGAACATAGCGACGTTCTACGATGAGTTCTTTATTTTTGATGCCGCCCTCAGCTTCAAGAATCTCCGGGCGTCCTACGGCGCCATAGACTACGAAAAGGGGCACGACTGGGAATTGGCGGCCAGCGGCACGCTTGTCAACGGCAGTCTTCATCCCCGCGTGCACGGTGGTTTCAGCCTGGGAGTCCCTCTGCCGCTGCACCATGCTTCGCTCTGGCTGAGGGGCTCCAGCGGATATGCTCACGGTGACCGCGCCGATCCCTTTGCCAATTTCTATTTCGGTGGATTCGGCAACAACTGGGTGGACCGGCTGGCGATACAGAGATACCGCACCCTAGCGAGTTTCCCGGGCACCGAACTGAACGCCATCGCCGGCAAAAACTTCGGGAAATTCATGACCGAAATATCTCTGCCGCCGGTGCGTTTCCGACACTTCGGCATGCCATCCTTCTATATGACATACGCCCGAACGGCCCTGTTCGCTACCGCCGTCGTCACCAACTACGACAGCGACGAATTGCGCCGCATACTGACCAACACCGGCGCCCAGATTGACTTCCGCTTTGAGTTTCTCTCGCACCTGCGCCTGACATTGTCGGTGGGTTACGCAATGGCTTTCGAAGAAAACCGTAAGACATCCGATGAGTATATGGTATCTTTGAAACTGCTGTGAGTACCGTCGTTCAAATAACGCTGGGGCTCCTGCCGGTCCTGGCTTTTCTCGGCGCCCTGATATACCTTGACACCTTCAAGCTGGTCCGGCTGCGCTCCATTCTCGTGGCCATTTTGACTGGCGCCGCGGTGGCCGCGATCTGTTCTCAACTCAACCCGCTGCTCCAGGGCTGGTGGCAGTTTGATAGCGGCCTCTACTCCCGCTACCCTGCTCCCGTTATCGAAGAAGGCTTGAAGGCCTTGTTCGTGATCTTCATTATCCGAACCGGCAGAGTTGGCTTCCTCGTCGACAGCGCCATTTACGGATTCGCGGTCGGTACCGGGTTCGCTCTGGTTGAGAACATGTACTACCTGCACACGCTGGATACGGTCAACCTGCTGCTCTGGGTCGTGCGCGGCTTCGGCACCGCTATCATGCACGGCGGCACAGCGGCAATCATGGCCATCATATCAAAACAGCTCTCGGACCGTCATCAGTCGCGAGCCAGTGTCATTTACGCGCCGGGGCTGCTGACCGCCGCCGTTATCCATTCTATGTTTAACCACTTCGTGCTGCCTCCCCTGTTCAGTACCCTGGCGCTGCTGGTGGTCTT
Organism: uncultured bacterium; assembly: GCA_965602205.1. Taxonomy (GTDB): domain Bacteria; phylum Zixibacteria; class MSB-5A5; order GN15; family FEB-12; genus DAOUUR01. The sequence goes on from CBFCYQ010000411.1 coordinate 1,555, forward strand.
TCCGGTTTTGATTTTCCTTGTTTATGAGCGCTCCGAACACGCCACCCGCAAGTGGCTGGGAATCGGGCTCGACACCGAGACAGACCTGCTAAAACTGATCACCTCCGGCGGCATCTCCAGCACCGGTGTGGGCCGCTTCCTTTCCTCCCTGAGAACCACCTTCCCGGGCGAGGTGGTGGCCGACATGCTCTGTTACCTGCGCATATACCTCGAACTCGCCATCAGGGCCAAAGGCCTGCTGTTGATGCGTGAGGCCGGGTTTCCCACGATCTCCGATGCCGAGACCAAAGAAAAGTTGAGCGAGTTGAAATACCTGGAGCAGAGCATCGGCAAAGCCGGCCGGTTGGCGCTGCATCCGATTCTCCGGACAAGCAACCGCGACCTCTGGCAGGTCTATTTTCTGGACCGGGTTTAAAATCTGCCGCTACGACAGCGTCGGTCTACCCCCTTTTAACCGAATCTTTGATCGGGATTACCGCAGAAAACTCAGAAAACAATAGCGGTGCAGGGACTTGAACCCCGGACACGCGGATTATGATTCCGCTGCTCTAACCAGCTGAGCTACACCGCCATT
>CBFCYQ010000412.1:0-2127 GCA_965602205.1 uncultured bacterium
GGCAAGGTCGGCCATATCATGACCGTCGACCTCCAGCACACGCCATCCGAAAGCACGGTACTTGTCAGCCAGGGGTTCGATATTCATGACGTCTTTGACGAGGCCGTCGATTTGAAGACGGTTACAGTCGACAATCTGGACGAGATTGTCGAGCCGGAACTGCGCGGCGGCCATGGCGGCCTCCCAGATGGAGCCTTCCTGGTGCTCGCCATCGGAAGATATGCTGAAGATGCGGTAGTCCGCCTCGTCCCGTTTGGCGGCCAGCGCGACGCCGACGGCTACGGAGAATCCCTGGCCGAGCGAGCCGGAGGATATCTCCACGCCCGGCTGGTCAAGACGATGCGGGTGGCCCTGGAAGGGTGAGCCGAGCATGCGCAGTTTCATCAGTTCCCGTTCGGGAAAGTAGCCACAGACAGCCAGCGACGTATACAGGGCCGGGGCCTTGTGGCCGGCCGACCAGATGATACGGTCACGGTCAGACCAGAAGGGTCTTTTCGGGTCGTGGTGGGCGACCTTAAGGTAGAGGGCGGCGCAGATATCCATAATGCCGAGCGTGCCGCCCGAGTGACCCGACTGCGCCGAGCACAGGGCGATAAGGTTCAGGCCGCGCATGTAATTGGCCCGCTCGACGAGTTCCGCGACAGCGTAATCTTTGCCAGGGAGTCCGGTGGATGAATCTATCAAGGGCATAGCGGCTGACCTACCTGTTTGCGTTTTTGTAAATTTCCTTCAGAACAACCCTGCGCCAGAAGTCCCCCAGCTTTCGATGCAGATCGTCTTTCGAGCCGTTGTTGAGAATGACGACATCGGCGTGGCAGCGGTATTCGGAATAGGGTAACTGCCTTCGCTGGCGGGCGCGGGCATCAGCGTGGTCTATGCCGCGGTTTTTCGCCAGGGCAAGCCGCCGGGCACGCGAAGTATGAATAACGAGCGTCATGTCGACCTGCCGATCGAGGTTCCAGTCAAGCAGGAGGGCGGCATCGATGATAACCACCTCATGCCGGGTCGATGCCTGTTTGACCCGTCGGTGAAGCTCTTTTAGAAGATACGGGTGAACGAGTTGGTTCAGGCGGCGGCCGGACGCATCGTTTTCAAAGGCAAGCGCCGCGAGCCGTTTGCGGTCAAGATTTCCCCGCCGGTTGAGGATGCGGTCTCCGAAAGTACGGACGAGCCGCCTTAAGAGGACCGGGTTATTGTCGACAACCTGGCGGCCGATTTTGTCGGCATCAACGACGGCGGCGCCAAAGGATTTGAAGATAGCGGCGGCGGTAGATTTACCGGCACCGATCTGCCCGGTAACTCCGATAAGCATACCAGCCAATAAAGCGATTTGTCAAAATAATTCAAGTAAAGTAATGAGTTGCCGGCGCTATAGTCGATAGCGAACCTGCAGTTCGAGCGTGGCCGGGTTGTACAGGGCACGGTCGAAATGATAGGTGGTCATCAAACCATCGATCGGTTGTATCCACTCCGGATCATCGGCCATGATTTCGTAATGGTTTGATGCAAAGCGGTTCCAGAGCAGTTTGCAGGAGAAGTCGAGGCTGTAACGATCGTTCAGTTTCACGGCGAGGCCACCGGTCCAGAAGATGCCGAAGTTGTTTTCGTCCAGATGATAATGTGACAAGCTGGCTTCATAGCGGGTGACCTGGAACCCGGTTTCGCCGAAGGGAGCCACCATCTTAAAGGGCAATTGAAGGCGAAGGGCAAAATGGCCGGCGAAAGTGCGAACTTTCGTTCCGGCTGTGAGCCTGGTGTAATGGTTGTACGATACCCCGGCCTTGAGACCGGCGACCCGGTTGAACTGAAAGAGCAGGTCGGCAACAACGGAGGGTGAGGTGGTCAGTGAATTGTTACCGCCGGCCCGGTAATCGAAGCCCGCCGCGACATAGAAGGCAGGGTCGAACAGGGGGCTTTTTTCAGGTGGAGCGAGTCCCCAGACATCGACAGGGTCATGGTCGCCGGCAGCGGCGGCACCGAGGCTGATGACCAAACAAAACAGGGTCCAGACAGCGGTTGTTCTTAATCTCATAGGTGCCTCCCTCTTTCCAAGGATTACTGAAAGCCGCAGCTACTTAGCGTCGAGCCAGTTGTCGCCCATGCCCATGTCGACCACCACCGGCACTT
>CBFCYQ010000413.1:0-2125 GCA_965602205.1 uncultured bacterium
CTGTATCATCCGACCGAACGGCCTATGGCTTCTTTCTGCGCCAATTATTACGGCGGTGACAAAGAGGAATGGGACGCCCTCAATTCCGGCACACCTACAGGTGAGAGCAGAACAACAACCTGGAACGCCATGCTGAGCCAGGTAGGTGGCGGACTGACGGACACGGAATCCTACCAGAAGATACAGGGCAACAATCCGGACGGTTCAAACAATCCCGGCTACGATGATTTGCTGGATATCGAAAACTATATCGACTGGTTGTTCACGAACTTCTGGGGCGGCACGGGTGACTGGCCCAATCACAACTTTTTCGCCGCCTGTCGCCGGCCACCGAACGCCACCGGATTCAAGTTCTTCAACTGGGACTCGGAAGGCGCAATCACCATCTGGTCAAGTCTCAACGCAAACGTCACCGGCGTAAGCTCTAATGGCGCTCGGCCGTACATCACACTTAGAGAGAACGAGGAATTTCGTATGCTCTTTGCCGATCGCACCTACCGGCACATGTTTAATAACGGCCCGGCAACGACGGAGGCATCTTACGCCCGCTATAAAGAACTCGCCGATCAGATCGAACTGGCCATTATCGCCGAGTCGGCACGCTGGGGAGACCAGGCACGCAGCAGGCCATATACCCTGGCCGAATGGCAGGCCTCGCGCGACTACATACTCGGCACTTACATGCCGCGGCGCCCGGCGATTGTCCTGGGACAATTACGCAATGCGGGCCTCTATCCGTCCATCGACCCGCCGGTTTTCAATATCAACGGCCGGCCCCAGCACGGGGGACAAATTCCATCGACTCACGTACTCTCGATGACCGCTCCTTTAGGAACGATTTACTACACGACCGACGGCAAAGATCCGCGTCTGCCCACCCAAGAGAATATCGTCAGCAATGTGACTCTTGTTGCTGAGAACGCCGCCAAACGGGTTATTGTTCCATCCGGCTCGATCAGCAGCAACTGGAAAGGCGGCGGGACTTTCAACGACTCGGCCTGGACACTCAGCACCGGCAACCCGGGCGGAGTCGGTTACGAAAGAAGCTCGGGTTATCAAAACTATATCAGTCTCGATCTCGAAGCCCAGATGTATAACGGCAATACCACCTGCTATATCCGCATCCCATTCATAGCCGACCCTGCCCAGGTGACCGGCTTTAACTTTATGAGATTGAGAATTCGGTATGACGACGGATTTGTCGCTTACCTTAACGGTACCGAAGTGGCCCGGCGTACATTCAACGGGACGCCCGCCTGGAACTCCAGCTCAAACGGCAATCATAATGATTCGGCAGCCGTAAATCTGGAAATGATCGATATCTCAGCCTTTACCGACAAACTGAAACCGGGTAGCAACATATTGGCCATCCAGGGCCTGAACACATCTCAAACAAGTTCCGACATGCTAATCTCCTGCCGGCTTGAGGCCGGCGAAAGCTCACCTGTCGGCGAGTTCCTGTCGGATAGCGCTATAAGATATGACGGATCGATCCAATTGGCCGAGAGCACCACCTTCAAGGCGCGCCTTATGAACGGTGCTACCTGGAGCGCTCTGAACGAGGTAACCTTTACCGTCGGGCCGGTCGCCGAGAATCTGCGAATCACCGAGATAATGTACAACCCGCAGGATATGGGCGATCCGGGCGACCCGAACAGAGAATTCATCGAGCTGAAAAACATCGGAACCGAAACGCTGAATCTGAACCTGGTTCGCTTCACGAACGGCATCGATTTTACCTTCCCGTCTCTGGAGCTTGCAGCAGGTCAATATGTCCTCGTGGTCAAAGACGTCGAGGCGTTTGCAGCCCGGTACGGGATGGACCTGAATATCGCAGGCGAATACTCCGGCAGCCTGAACAACGGCGGCGAAAGAATCGAACTTCAAGATGCCATCGGCCAAACCATACTGAATTTCAGTTACAGCGACAACTGGTACGATATTACCGACGGGATGGATTTCTCTCTGACGATAAAAGAACCAACCGCTGCCGACCCGAACCAATGGGACGGCAAGAGTCTCTGGCGCCCGAGCGCCAATCCAGGCGGCTCGCCCGGCTGGGACGATACTGGTGAACTCCCCGCGCTCGGCGAGGTGGTGATTAACGAGTTGTTAGCTCATTCAC
>CBFCYQ010000414.1:0-2110 GCA_965602205.1 uncultured bacterium
GTATCAAGGTTAAGTGGATGCGTATCGTCCAGGTCATACCCCAGATGCTCGACAATTGGTTCAGCAAGGAATCAGTCTCCCAGGTATCGTTTGCCACTGATTCGATTGGTCGCATACCGCTCGGTGTAGTGCCGATAGAAGAGGACGGCAGTGTCTATTGCGAAGCACCCGTCGGCAAGGCAATCTATTTTCAGCTCCTTGACGAAAAGGGTATGGCAGTCCATTCCATGAGGTCAGCCACCTATGTCCACCCCGGCGAGCATTTGTCCTGTCTGGGATGTCACGAAGATAAGTGGAAAGGAACTGCTCAAGGCAATTCAAGGCCCATGGCGTTGAGACGCCCGCCGTCGAAGCTTGTTCCGGAAGTCGCAAGCGGCGCCATACCTTTCAACTATATTCAATTGGTCAAAATTCCCGTGTTTGACAAGAAATGTGTGCCGTGCCATATGAAGCACCCGAAGGCACCCGACATGAGCTATGCTTCGCTGGCCCGAAATGACCGGGCGTTCAGCTACCCGGGAGAAAGACCTGCATTAGTGACGTTGGGCGTTGGCGGCTCCCGGACCACGCCGGGGCGATTTGGCGCGCGGGCCTCAGGCATCATGAAGGCATTGACCACCGCCCCGCAGCACAAAGACGTTAAACTGTCCGATGACGAATGGCGGCGGCTCACGCTGTGGCTCGATCTCAACTCGAATGAAATCGGGTGGATCGGTAACGACCGCAACAAGATCGGTGCCCAAAAGAAAGGCGAGGCTCTCTGGCCGCCCATAGATGTCGATCCATCGAATCCGACCGGGGTGGAAAAGGATTTCCCTCTGGAAGCTCAACCCTATGAGCCGACGTCACATTACACTATCAAGAATATCGAAGGCTGGAAGGTCTACGTCAACAACGGTTTGCTGGCCGGGGGCGAACATGCCGAGACCGGTGCCGCAGCCCTGAAGCAGTTGCAGAGCCACATGATCAAGGTCAAGCGGTGGATTCCCGACGGCCCGCTCGAAAAACTTTTCAAGGTGGTTATCTGGCTGGAGGTTGACTCGACTAACGGCCCACACGGTCGCACGGCCGTATACCAGTACCATCCCGACATGGACTGGCTGGTGGAGATGGATTTCCATCCCGGCAAGCACAAGTGCGTGGAGTACGGCCGAGCCGCTTCATTGGTTAGGGCCGGTGACCGCGGAGCGACAACCCTCCTGCACGAGCTTGCCCATGCCTACCACGACCAGATTCTTAGCTTCGACGAAGCTGATATACTGGCGGCTTATAAGAGGGCGGTCGAGGGCACGGCCTATCCGGCGAGGGATTGGGTCAAGAGCGACCACAAGGAGTTTTTCGCCGGGGTGACGACACGGTACTTCGGTGTCAAGGCCGAACGCGAAGCGCTCGTCGAACGTGATCCCGTCTTAGCAAAGAAACTGCTGAAAGTCTGGGGTAAGCCCAAGGCGTTTATGGACACACCTGTATTTTAAGGCGCGGCTTTTTCCAGGACGGCCGCGTGTCGCCCGACGCGCGGGTCGCCGGCGGCGTACATCATGCCCGTCTCAGGATCGACATAAAGCATAACGGGGTGAGAGTTGGCCCCGGAAAAGGTCTTTATCGTATGTCCCCGTTTTTTCAACTCGGCAATGACCTCTTCGCTGATTCGGTCCTCTACCGCAAGACCTCCCAGTTTCCCAAGGGTTTCTCTGCGGTGAGGATTGGGATTGAAGGAGCCTTCGTGGTGTCCCGTGCTAAAGCGCGGGGCCCGTACGGAATCTTTGGGCATGATACCAAACTCGATGAGGTTAAGAAGGCAAATGAGCGTTGTCTGGTCCTGCAGGTCACCGCCGGCCACACTAATTGCGATAACGGGTTTGCCGTTTTTGAGGACCAGGGTCGGCGTCAGGGTAATCCGCGGTCGCTTGCCGGGCTCTATCCGGTTGGGATGCCCCGGTGTCGTGTTAAGAGAGCGAAGCCGGTTGCCGTGTGAGACTCCCGTGACCGGACATCTCGAGTACGGCCGATTACCGCTTGGCGTGGCCGCGACCATATTTCCCCATCGGTCGGTAACCACACACGTTGTTGTGCCTCCCACTCCCGGAAGGTAGTGCCCCGGAGATTTGAA
>CBFCYQ010000415.1:0-2104 GCA_965602205.1 uncultured bacterium
CTCTGACGAATACCCGGTCGAGCGTTTTTACCGCAATGCCAAGGGAGCCTCGATTTATGAGGGTACGCGCGAGATTCACACGCTGATGCAGGCCGATTATGTCCTGGGTTTCCGACAGGACAAAGTGCTCGAACGCGATCTGCCAAAGGTGGAGCAATAAGAAAAGACAGCTTTTTCAAGCCGCCCGGGATTTGCCGCAAAAGATTAACTCTGAAGCCGGCTTATTCGACCGTAACCGATTTGGCCAGGTTGCGGGGCTGGTCGACATGACAGCCGCGCATGACCGCTATATGGTAGGCCAGCAGTTGCAGCGGTATTATCGACAGCAGGGGGCTCAGCAGACGAGTGGTGTGCGGGACATAAATAACATGATTAACATTGCTGGCTATTTCCGTGTCACCTTCGGTAGCGATGGCGATGACCTGGCCGTTGCGCGCCCGCACCTCGGCGATGTTTGACATCACTTTGTCGTAGACCGGGTCTTTCAGGGCGATGACCACCACCGGCATGTTCTGGTCGATGAGGGCGATGGGACCGTGCTTCATCTCGGCCGCCGGATATCCTTCGGCATGTATATACGAGATTTCTTTCAGTTTGAGGGCGCCTTCCAGGGCCACCGGGTAGTTGATGCCGCGACCGAGATAGAGGAAATTGTTGGCCTTGTAATATTGGGCGGCGATGGCTTTGATGTCATCCTCGATTGTCAGGATCTGTTCCACCTGGGCGGGGATGTTTTCAATACCCTGGATAATCTCCTGGCCCTGCTGTACGGAGAGCTGCCGCATGCGCCCCAAAAGAGTAGCGATTAGCGACAGCACAATGACCTGCGACGAGAAGGCTTTGGTCGAAGCCACGCCGATTTCCGGTCCGGCGTGAATATATACGCCGCCATCGGTTTCGCGGGCGATAGACGAACCAACGACATTGACCAGCCCCAGCACGGTGGCGCCGTGCTTTTTGGCTTCCCGGATGGCGGCCATGGTATCGGTTGTCTCTCCTGATTGGCTTATACCGAACAGAATCGTGCGGTCATCGAAAATAGGCGAACGGTAGCGCAACTCCGAGGCATACTCTACCTCCACCGGGACCCGCGCCAGTTCCTCGATCATATATTCGCCGATAAGTCCGGCATGCCACGAGGTGCCGCAGGCAGTGATGATAATGCGCCGGATTTGCCGCAGTTCTTCGTACTGGAGATTCAGGCCGTCGAGACGGGGAATGCCTTCCTCGTAGTTGAGCCGTCCGCGGGTGGCGTTGCGCAGGGTGGTGGACTGCTCGTGAATTTCCTTGAGCATGAAGTGGTCATAGCCGCCTTTTTCAATCTGGTCGAGGGTCCAGCTCACTTCCTCGACCTGCGGCGTTATCTTGACATTTTGGATAGTGGTTATATTGTAGTCGTCGGCCGTGACGGTGGCAATCTCACCATCGTCAAGATAGACCACGCGGTTGGTGTGCTCCAGCATGGCCGAGACGTCAGAGGCCACGAATTTCTCACCTTCGCCGTGGCCGATGACAAGGGGGGAACCCATCCTGGCCGCTACAAGCACGCCCGGGTGCAAAGAGGAAATCACGGCGATACCGTAGGTACCGTCCACCTGGGCCAGGGCGCTGCGCACGGCCTCGGTGAGATTGCCCCGGTAATGAAACCGAATAAGGTGTACGAGGATTTCGGTGTCGGTTTCGGTCTTTATCTTGAATTTCTGCTGCACGAGGAACTCGCGAATGGCCCGGAAGTTCTCGATAATGCCGTTGTGGACGAGGGCGATTTCTTCATTAGCATCCGTGTGGGGATGGGCATTGATCTGAGTCGGCTCGCCATGAGTCGCCCAGCGGGTGTGCGCAATACCGTGTTCACAATCATAATCGTTATCACCAATCATGGCTTCCAGCCTGGCAATCTTGCCGGCCGACTTGGCAACCATCAGGCCGCCCTCGGTCAACAAAGCGATTCCGGCCGAATCGTATCCCCGATACTCCAGCCGCTTAAGGCCGTTCATCAGAACCGGCAGGGCCTTTTTACGACCGACATAGCCTACAATACCACACATGAGCCCACGCTACCCCTTCTTAAAGTAACTCATCACGTCTTTCAGTAACCTGTTCG
>CBFCYQ010000416.1:0-2064 GCA_965602205.1 uncultured bacterium
AGACGGCGTCGATGGCCATATTTGCACCCACGGAAAAATTGGTCGCGGGAACCGTTGCCTCGTTACCGGACATCAGCAGCGTTAGCTGGCTGATACCGGCAAACTGGTGCGTCGCGACCTCACCGGCGGGAGCGTCCAGCCCGATGATTCCCAGCATCTCGGACACGGCGTAGCCCAGGTCTGCCGTCGACAAGTCTCCGGGTTCGAGACGAACCGTATCCAGGTCCTCCGACAGGGCGTAGGTGACATTCCCCGCTGAATCCATCTGGAGCCCTTCCTGGTCGATCTTTTGCACGATCTCTTCCATCGGATAGGTCCGGTTGACGAGGGGGACTATCAGGTTTGTATCCCAGCTGGGCGCTTCCGGTGTTTTCACCGTACATTGGGCCACGGTTAGAAAGGCCAGGACAATTATCAGCCCCAGAAACGTTTTGCTGGAGAATTTAAAAAGGAAGGAGTCAAAGACGTTGCCGGCGTCCTGTTGTCTCCTCCTGGACCGTTTCCTAGACATTTTTCCTCCGGTAGTTGAGGTTTCATACCATGCTCTGGTACCATTAGCCGCAAACCGGGTGCCGTCGTCTGTCTTTAGGCTTAAGATGCCATATAACAACGTCTTGAGGTGTCTGACGGGTAGTTCCCAAAGCCCCTGCCGGAGTCTGAGAGTTCTCCATGATGTATGGGTTAATCCCCATATTGTTTTCTCGGAGGGGATTTCGTATATTCAGGCCGGGTGGATAAATTGTGGGAATGAACAAGTACGACAGACTGCTTTATATCCTCAATCTCTTGCGGTCTCGCAGAAATCTCAATGCCCGCATGATCGCCGAAGAGTGTGGCGTGACTGAGAGATCCGTCTATCGCGATATCATCGCCCTGTCCGAAGCCAACGTTCCCATCTATTACGATAATGGCTACAAGATGGCGTCTGACAGTTTCCTTCCGCCGCTCAATTTCGATCACGATGAATACCGCTGTTTGAAACTCGCTCTCGAATCGACACCCCTTAAGGAAGTTGGTAGTTACCGCGACTTGCTCAAGCGGATAAAAGCCAAAGTCGAAGCGGGTCTGTCTCAAACCGTCAGGCAGAACAGCAGGTTCGGACCTCCGACGACTCTCATCGACATATCCGTCGCCGTCGACCAGGACAAAGTGACCAACTTTTTCGAGACCCTGGAGGAAGCCGTGCGGAAGTCACGGCGGCTGTCAATGCGCTATGATTCCATTTCCTCAGGGGCGACTGAAAGGATCGTGGAGCCTTACTTTGTGGTGTTTCGAGGCCGGGCATTCTATTTTGTCGGTTTCTGCCTTCTGAGAAAACAATTCCGGACTTTCCGTGTCGATCGCATCATCAGCCTAAAGGTCATGGATGAGTACTTTGACCGTCGGGCCGGTATCGATGCTGAGTCATACTTTGAAGGAACCTGGCAAGTATACAGCGGCGAACCTGTCGAGATTGTCATCAGGTTCAGCGGCGCAGCGGCCAGGGTAGTTCAAGCAGCCCGGCATCACCCCGGTGAGCAAGTCGAACACGTCGGCGAGGACCAGATTATCTATCGGGTCGTCAGCCGGGGTACCGCCGAGATACAGCGATGGATTTTGGGGTTTGGGCATGAGGCCGAAGTCATATCCCCACCGCAGCTTCGCCGTGAGTTGCTGGATCTTGCCGCCTCGCTTGTTGCTCTCTACCACTCAGATTCACCGTAGCTGGTTGCCACAGGAAAGACACTGTCGGCTACCGATCTCCGACATACCAGCCGGATTACCCCGTTGCCCGGCAACAGATTCCTCTTGTGCGGCCGCATCGAATGGCGTATTGTTGAGATTCAACAACGGTATGAGCTAAACTAGAACGGCTGACGGCGCAGGGTTTTGCCCGACGATGGGGGGAGGCGGAAAAACATCTCTCGGACAGTCCGGGTACATCGGCAGGCTCTACGCCGCGCTTAATTACTCCTGGCAATCAGGCCGAACACGGGAGCGTTACATGACCGCACACCGGAGACGGAGGGTACAGTATCGAGGCGGTCGGGCAAGACAGGGTGATTCAGAACGGCCCGGTTCGAC
>CBFCYQ010000417.1:0-2049 GCA_965602205.1 uncultured bacterium
TCACAGCCGCAGTCACTGAAATTATCCAGCAGCCGCTCGGCGGGGAAGAAGCCTTCAAGTCCCTGCGGGACATAAGCGGTTTTCACGCCGCTGTTGACACGGCGGCTGCCGGCCAGCGGGGCGACATGCCCCTGGATGAGCTTGAAAACGGTCGTTTTGCCTGACCCGTTGGCTCCCATGAGGCAGATTTTGTCGCGGGTGGTAGCGGTCAAGGTCACCTCTTCAAGGAGGTGCGCTTCTTCGCGGGGCGGCGATACCCCGGACTGACCCGGGTAGCTGAAGGAGACCTCATCAAGTGCGAAGACCTCGCGGTGCTTGATCTCGCGGGCGGGGAACCGGAAATTCAGCTTTTTGGGCACGAACGGCTTTATCCCTTTGAGCTTATCCAGTTGGCGGTCGACCCTGCGCTGGACCGCTTTGGCGCGTTTGGCCATTTTTTTCGACAACCGGCCGATGTGGGGCTTTTCGCTCCCGGCGCCTTGTTTCTGTTTCTCTTTTTGGGCGGCCCAGCCGGCTTTGGTCCGGGTATCCTCTTGCAGTTGTCGTATCTTTTTGCCGATTTCCCTGGCCTGATGGCGCCGGGCCTGCAACCGCTCGCTTCTGACCGACCAGGCCCGGGTGCTTCCCCCGGCGGCATGGAAGACGCCGTGCGGGGTGACGAGAACGGTATGGTCGGCCAGGTTATCGGTCAGCGCGCGGTCATGAGTCACGATGATGATGGCCTTTCCGGCGCGTTTGAGGCGGTCCAGGTGGGATTCGAAGGCGGTTATCCCGGCAATATCGAGATAGTTGGTCGGTTCGTCGAAAAGCAGGACGTCGGCATCGGACACCAGCATTCTGATGATGGCCAGTTTCTGCAGTTCGCCGTCCGAGAGGGTGTCGAGCGCGGTTAAATCCCCGGAAAGTTGAAACTCGCGGCGCAAGCGTGCCTCCAGACCGGCTAATTCCGGGCGCGACGTTTCAGTATGGTCATTCAGCAGTTCACAACCCGGTTTCACAGCCTGGGGCAGGAGCATTACCCGGGTCTGGGGGCTAACGAAAAACTCGCCGGCCAGACGGAGGTCGGCTTCTTCAGCAAAGACCGATTGCCCGGCTCCCCCGGTTGTAATCAGTTGAAGGATGGTTGACTTGCCGCAACCGTTGGCGCCGACCAGAGCCAGCAGTTCGCCGCTGTGGACGGCGAAGGAGAGATTCTCGAAGAGCATCCGGTCAAGAATGTGAATCGAGACTTTTTTCAGATTTATCAGCATCCGACGTGACATTCCAATACTCCAATATAGGGTTGAGGCGGCAAACAGTCGACATGTCGCCGACTATCCGCGATTGGGGACCTCCGGGTGGGAGGTAAGGTCCGTCCTGGTGGGATGCTATTCGATCAAGGGTATCTCCTGTTTGGTCTATCGCAAGTAATATAAAAGACTTGGCGCGTTATGTCACGCGAAACTTTTGAGGCCGGGTGAGCAATTTGGCGGCATCCGGACTCAGCGGTCGACAAAAAAGTCAGAAAAAACAGACGGCTCGGCGTCTCCGGGAGACGGTTCGGTGGGACCCGGATCGCTGGCAATTGTTAAGTTGTTTATATTTAATGTGTTAGCGGCCGGAGTCAGGGTCGGCGGTGAAAATGTATTAAATTTGAACAAAATATCTCAATGTTCTGTTATCCTTTCCGAAATATTGTTAAGAGAACGAGGATGAAGGCAGCTGGCGCGGTGGAGTCAGTGAAGCAAATATTTTGCCCGTTTGCATAAAAATAGGCTTGACAACCAGTTGGCGTCTTTTATAATATAGGCTCTTTTGTAAGGCCGTATCAGCCTATTTTTTTTGGCTTTGCTTCAATGTGAGTCAGAATACAAAAGTAGACAGAAGGCCCAGATAGCTCAGTCGGTAGAGCACGTCCTTGGTAAGGACGAGGTCACCAGTTCAATCCTGGTTCTGGGCTTTTATAGGATTTTTTCTTGAAGGTGCCAGTAAGTTGATATTGGAGGAATTCCGGCGTTATGGCGAAGCAGAAGTTTGAGCGGACGAAGCCGCATGTCAACGTAGGTACGA
>CBFCYQ010000418.1:0-2048 GCA_965602205.1 uncultured bacterium
ACGGGGGATCCCCAATCGGCCGTGTTTATCAATGTTTATCGGGTATGGTGAGACGCGGTAAGCCTGGGGTTTCCGGCGAAACGGCAGGCTGCCCGCACCGATGATTACCGTCGCCCCTTCAATTGGCTGCCCGAAGACATCACAGACTTCGATCTCGATGGCCGTAACAGCGGCCGTATCCGGCAGTACCGCAGGCGCCTGCGTGTCCGCTCGTACATACGCCTCGGACCACACCAGCGCCATCGCGCACACGACCAATACCAGCGTCCGCATGCCGCCTTCAAAGGATCCTTGTTTGAGAAGGGTTTGCCGGCCACTAAATAACTCTATTCTTTGATTTGCAGGTTTATTCCCCGTTTGCGCAGTTGCGTAATAAACAGTGACGGGTTCACGGCTGATTCCTGCGGCTGACAGCCTCGAACCGATATGTGGCCCGCCGCCGCCATCCAGGACACAATCGCCGCCGGAAAGGCGGTTGTCCGCATCATCGCCGTCAGACCGGTGCGGGAGTCCTGCCGATCGACAATTTCATATACGACCGCCCTGGCCCGGTCGTCTTTGTCGCCTTCGATGGTCAGTCGGACCAGAACCATGTCCGGCTCCTGGAAATTAAGGTTTTTGTCCAGCACGGCCTTGAAGACTTCACGGGGCGCCACTGTCACGTCACCGACGCTGAGCGGCTGCGGCGACCCCAGGCCAAGCTCCAGCATCGGTCGGAAAAGCTGGCAGTGACCGGGATAGCGGATGGTTTTGTAATCGAGAAAATCAACTTGCCCGGCATAGGTGCCCGGCAGGGTCGAGACCCCACCTGAGGTATAGAAAGCTTCCAGTTTCCCGACCCCGTCAAATTCCAACAGTTCTACGCCGGTCATGGGATTGACCTGCTTTTTCTTGCCGTTTTCCAAAATAATGCACGGTTCCCAGTATTCGTTGATGAGGCCCTCCGCGGAGAAAACAACCTGGTAGTTCAGCGGCGGCCGCGGGGACTGTGGCAGTCCCCCAACCCTTATCTTGATCGAATTTACCCTGTCAAACCTGGCCACGCCGTCCGCCACCAGTATCGAGACCATGCCCGGAGCCAGGCCGCAGTCCGGAATGACAACTACGTCAGCCCGCCGGGCTTCGTCATCGAGTTCCATTTGAGCTCTGACCGCGTCATTGTTGCCGCCCAGGTCTGCGAAACTGCAATGCGCATCGATGGCCGCCCGCGTTAGCCCGGGATTATATTTATAGGTAACGCAGGACAACGCCGCGTCATATTCTTTTAGTATCTCTGTAGCCGCATCCACGGCGGCGGCGTTGAGCCGGCCCGTCGTCACTCTCTCGTTGCCGTATTTCCCCGCGATCTGTCGCGCTTGCTCGGCGTCGACATCGTACAGGCCGACCTTTTCCACCCCGTCGGTACGGGCCAGATCATACATGGCGGCGCGACCCATAAGGCCGGCGCCTATGACCGCAATCTTCATCTTCAGTCTCCAAAATTCAAAACGTCCGAAACTCCGTCCAATGGCCTCTCAAGCCCATAATATACTCACCTAACACGATTTTCGCTAAGCCATATTTGGAGAGAGTTGTTCGGCGTGATAAACTCAGCCGCAGGCAACCGCTACACCATCTGGTTGATCTTCCGCACCAGCCACTCGACCGAGAGAGCCATAATGAAAATCAGCAAAAGCCAATACTTATTCCAGAGGATCACCTCCCTGGTCTCGGTCATGGCTACAGGTGTCATATCGATGGCACTGACGGCGTCTTCGAACCGGCGGTAATGAAAATACTTGCCCCCGGAAAGACGGGCCAGGGCCAACAGTGCGGCCGGGTCACCGGCCTGGTCGTACTCCTCGAGGGAATACGATTCCACCAGGATGTCGCCGTCAGCGGTCTTGAGCACGCTGCCGTCCTTGATGAATTCCGCCTCGTAATGATAATGTCCGGGGACCACCCTGTCGAAATCGGCCGTAAACCGACCCTCTCCCTCGGATATCAGGTCAGTCTCGGCGGACCGGCCGTCCTCTTCTCCGGATAGCTTGACAATCCCAGTAACGCCC
>CBFCYQ010000419.1:0-2017 GCA_965602205.1 uncultured bacterium
GGGCGGCATGACGCGCATGCCAAAGGTTGTCGAGTTGGTCTCGACATTCTTCGGACGCGAGCCGAACCGTTCGGTCAACCCGGACGAGGTGGTGGCGCTCGGCGCGGCCATTCAGGGTGGAGTGCTGGCCGGTGATGTCAAGGACGTGCTGCTTCTGGATGTTACGCCGCTGTCGTTGGGCATCGAGACGCTGGGCGGTGTGACGACGAAGTTGATCGAGCGCAATACGACGATTCCGGTGAAGAAATCGCAGATATTCTCGACCGCGGCCGACAATCAGCCGCAGGTGGATATTCACGTTTTGCAGGGTGAGCGCGACATGGCCGTGGATAACAAAACCATCGGCCGGTTCGTCCTCGACGGTATTCCGCCGGCGCCGCGCGGCATGCCCCAGATTGAGGTGACTTTTGACATCGACGCCAACGGTATTCTCAACGTAGCCGCGAAAGACATGGCGACCGGCAAATCGCAGAATATCAGGATTGAAGCATCTTCCGGGCTGACCGAGCAGGATATCGAGAAAATGGTCAATGACGCCAAATCGAATGAGGCCGTGGACCGCGACAAGAGACAACAGGTGGAGACGCGCAACACCGCCGATGCGTCGGTCTTCCAGGTCGAAAAACAACTCGCCGAATTCGGTGACAAACTCAGCGCCGATTCAAAAGCCAGGATCGAGGCCGGTATCAACCGTGTTAAGGAGGCTCTCAAGGGTGAGAACTTCGAGGAGATGAAGGCCTCAACCGAGGCTCTCAACCAGCTCTGGCAGCAGGCTTCCGCCGAGATGTATCAGCAGGCCTCTCAGCAGCAGCAGGCACAGCCTGACCCATCATCGGGATCGTCAGATTCTGAGACGCCCGGCAGTTCCAACGGGGATGCCGTGGATGCCGAATTCGAAGAGGTCAAGTAAGTAAGTGCGGTTGTGGTAGCCCTCCGGGGCCTGTCGAAGGCGGCGGGCCCGGAGGGTTAATTATAGCTTGAACGGGCAGCAACGGAGTATAATATTCTGAATGGAGGTGATGTTTAGTGGCCAAGACTTATTATGAAACTCTGGGGGTAAGCGAAAGCGCCTCTCCTGACGAGATCAAGAAATCGTTTCGTACGCTGGCCAAGAAATATCATCCTGACCGCAACCAGGGCGACAAACAGGCCGAGGCAAAGTTCAAGGAGCTTTCGGAGGCCTACGAGACCCTTTCCGACCCCAGGAAAAAGCAGGAGTACGACACGCTCCGGAAATACGGGGCCTTCCAGGGGGCGGGCGCCCAGGGCGGTCGGCCCGGGGGTTTTGCCACGGAGGATTTCGATTTCAGCCAGTTTTTCGGCCAGGGCGGCGGCCGCCAGGGCGGGTTTACGTTTCGGACCGGCAGTTTTGAAGACCTGGGCGATTTCGAGGAACTGTTCTCCTCGCTTTTCGGCGGGGCCGGGCCGTCTGGTGGTCGACGACCCCGGCGTTCCCGGGTACAGAAGGGTGTCGACGCCCACGCCGAGGTATCGATTGGGTTTATGGAGGCTGTCAACGGCACGGAGAGGGTCATCTCTTTCCAGGGCATCGCGAAAAAACTGAAGGTCAAGATACCCAAAGGTATCAATAACGGCGGGCAGATCCGCCTGGCGGGGCAGGGGCAGCCGGGTATTCACGGTGGAAGAAACGGTGATTTAATTATAACGGTGAGAGTTATGCCGGACCAGAATTTTGATCGTAGAGGCAACGACATTTATACAAGCGCCACGATTTCGTTCAAGGACGCAATCCTGGGCTGCAAAGCCAATGTCAAAACCCTGACCAGGACCATTGCGCTGACTATCCCGCCCGGCACTCAGCCCGGCACGGTCATGCGCCTGAAAGGGCAGGGGCTGGCGGTGGGCAGTGCCCATGGCGACCAGTATGTAGAGATAAAGGTCACGATTCCGAAGAACGTGACGGAAAAACAACGCAAGCTGTTGGAGGAGTGGGGGGAATAAGTTCAAACAGCGGTCGATTGACGCCGTTTCTTATCCAAAAATAAAACTGGACGCG
>CBFCYQ010000420.1:0-2014 GCA_965602205.1 uncultured bacterium
CCCAACCTTCTGATCCGTAGTCAGACGCTCTATCCAATTGAGCTATGGGCGCATTCGCAAACGTTTCAATCTACGCTTATCTTATATGATGTCAACGATTTTCTCAGGCGGTCAGGCAGGTCAGAAAGCGCTTGAAATGCTTGAAGATACAGAGTATTCTCAGTTATTGTAAACAATCCGCATGATGACAACCGAGGGAATGCCATGGACATGATATTTAAGCAGAAGTTCCTTGACAGGTGGAACCGGTTCTTCCCCGGCACCGAGTTGCCGATTTGCTTCTATTACACCGATGATGCCGGGCGTGTGGACATGGCGCCACCGGCGAGTGAGTGGCGCTGTTTTATCGCCGACCTGGCAAAGGTGCGCAGAGGAAAGCCGATGGCATTCGGCACCGACGCTGTTAGTTGCGGCGGCGGCCAGAGGTACCTGGGCTTTTCCCAGGAGCTGATGCCCGATTTCGAGTATTTCCTCTCCTGCGGCATCGAAGGCAGGCTGGAGGGAGAACGCTACAAAAAGACTCCCGAATTAGTCAACGAGTTCATGAAACAGGTGCCGCCCTTCGAGGCGCCAGGCAAGTATATCGTCTTCAAACGGTTCGATTTTCTCGAAAAGGACGATGAGCCTCAAGTCGCGATATTTTTTGTTCCGCCGGATGTACTGGCCGGGCTTTTCACTCTCGCCGGTTTCGACAGCGCTGCACCCGAGGCGGTGACGGCGCCGTTTGGCTCCGGCTGTTCTTCCATCGTCTTTTTGCCCTACCGGCAGTTGCAGCAGCCCGAGCCGAAACCGATCATAGGTATGTTTGACATATCCGCCAGACCCTACGTGGCCGCCGACATCCTGACCTTCGCCGCGCCCTGGCCGAAGTTTGTCAGTATGGTCGACAATATGCAAGAGAGCTTTTTGATAACGGCATCGTGGGATAAAATCAGAAAGAGGCTCGGGAAAGGCAACGTTCCTAAGGGGGGAAGCAGCCCGGAAGGCAACCCGATCTTGTGAGGTGAAGACGATTATGATTAAGCAAACACCCTGGCTGGAACGAAAGTTCGAATTCGATCATCCGGTCGGCCTGTTCCCCTGCGTGATCGCACGCCTGTGGGGCACGCCAGCCCGACTGGAAGAGTTTGCCGAGTCCCTGCCGGTCGATGTCCTGACAGCGAGTATCGACGGTGGCTGGTCGATTAAGGAGGTAATCGGGCACCTGGGCGACGTAGAAGAGCTTCATACGGGACGGCTGGACGACTTTCTGACCGGCGCCAAGGTATTGCGAGCCGCCGATATGACTAACCGCAAGACAGCCGGGGCCGGACACAATCGGCGAGACATCCGAGAGTTGCTGATGTCATTCAGGGAGGTGCGTCTCGGCTTCGTCCGCCGCCTGGAAGAGTTGGACGAAAAAACGGTGGCGGGGACGGCTCTCCACCCGCGCCTGAAAACGCCGATGCGGATAATCGACATGGCTCTGTTCGCGGCCGAGCACGATGACCACCACGTGGCAGCAATCCTGGGGGCAGTCCATAAGCTTACTTGAAGTCGCCACCACAGTCGACCTTGAGCCGCCCGCCCGGGCAACACGGCGCAAAAAGGACTTGACCGGTAGCTTTCAACTGTTACCTTACCACCGTAGAGGACGGACACAGTCCCGGTATCCCTGTTTTCAAGCGCTCTCATTTATAAATGGTCGATGCACCCACAGATAGTGCACCAATACCTATTGCGCTGACGGCTTCCTCCTGCATGGCAGGTGTGTCTGAAGACCGGGTTGCCGTAACAAGCTGTACTGGGAGGTATCACATGAAAAGACGGGTAATCACGGCCGGCGGCGCCTGGGTGCCAGCAATCGTCGCATTGGTGCTGTACATGCTGCCGGCTACAATGGCCGTCGCCCAGGGGTGTGGCGACATCACGGGTGAGGGGGACATCGACATTGTCGATGCCGCCTATCAAATACGACATATTTACAGACCGGATATGTACGGCCCGCTGCCATGCGAGGGAGATATCGACGGCT
>CBFCYQ010000421.1:0-2003 GCA_965602205.1 uncultured bacterium
CGATATCGGCGGATACTTTCAGTCCTTCTTTAGGGATTTTTGACATGATATCGTCTTTGTCGTCAGAGGTCAGGAAGGAGCCGGTGTACGAGTTGTAATCGTCGAGCGTAAAAGTATTGTTGACAATGTCAGCTCCGAAGCCGGCTATTTCCAGTCTGGTCTGCTGGTAGTCCGCAAAACCGAGGTTAGCCGGATTATACCTGGCCGCATCGACGCCTTTGGCGAGCCCGAGGTGGGCGCCGCCCATAGCCACACTGCGGGCCGAGGACAACCCCTGGGCGGCAACTGACGTCGGCAAAAGCAGGACCGCCATAACCGCCGGCGCTGCCAGGCGGCGGCAGACGGCGTATTTTTCAATCCATAGAGACCTAAACATCTTTATTGCCTCCTTACAGATCACCATCGAAACGGTATTCAACCTCGATGCGACCAATCACCTTGAAGTAGTCACTCTGGATAAACTTCACGGGGATTCCGCCGGAGCTTTCCAGAAGGAGTTCCTGCCCGATGTAGAGAGTCTCATTTTTGAGAATCTGCACATCGAGACTGTCCAGCATTATCTCCCGGTATCCGGTCGAGGCCGTGTCGCTCACCAATCCCAGCGCATCCACCGGCGCTGCAGCGACGAAGATCGTGTCGGCATCATCCTTGGGGATTCGCAACTGGTAGTTGTTGAACAGATCCGCCGAATCCGGCCCCAGGTAGAAAGTGACGGCGGCGCCGGCCGGCAGATGGTTTACTATATTATAGACAAAATTCGCTTCGAGAACGTGGTCGGTCACCTTGTCAATATCGCTCTGGTCGATCTCTTCGCTGGAAATGTCGGTTTCCACCCGGCATTGGGGAATGACCACATGCAGAGGAGCCGTTACGTCAATATGTGCAAAGACAAAATCGCTGTCTTCCAGTTTCCCCCGGTACACGCCATCGCCGAACGTGACCTGCCCCGAGGCAGTGATCTCCGACGGAATGGGGGCGAGGAAATTGGCTGAGTCAACCACAGAAAATGTAGTCGTAGAAAAACTATCACCCGCCGGTTCGATGGAGCCGCTCAGGCTGATATAATTGCCGTGGTTACCCGTCAGCCGGGCGTCGAGATAGCCGGGCAGGTCGATGCGGTTTTCCACCTCCAGAGTAAGAACGGCCACCTGGATTTGCACCGAATCAAACCCCGTCGGAACATCAATTTGCTCTTGAATGCCGTCAAAGCCGGCCGAGATGCTGTCGAAAACACCCGTCACCGAACGGAAAGTCAGGAACGTCAGATCGGCCTGCACAGCGATGTTATCGGCCTGATCGATCGGCACCCGGTTCGAACCGGACCCCGCTATATCCGCCGCCACGCTGATGTCGAGAAGCTGCGGCACCGTGTTGTCGGACGGCACGATCAGGCAGTCCGCCAGGTCGATCGTTACGTTATCAGTCTGGTTGGCGGCAACGGTCTGGTTGACGGTGATCGGTGCCCCGCTCAGTTTGAAATCCGGAAGCGTCAGCGTCAGGTCAGCGTCAAGACTCGTGTTGTTGGACAGAGCCAGATTCAACTGACCGGAAGCCAGCACTGCCGTGTCCACCCGGTCGCTCTCGTCAAGAGCCACCTGTTCACTGAAATTCCGCGCCAGCGGCGGGATCTCGGCTACGGCCGAGGATACCGTGATACTATCTTCGAAATCCAGGCCGGTTTCAACATACCTCGTGGATATCCCCGTGACATACCCGCCGGGAGTGTGACAGTAGGCATCTACGCGCCACGAATTGCTGATCGTCCGGCCGTCCAGAACTAAAATCGCCGTGTCCGTGGCGCCGTCGAACAGGGTATCAGACAGAGTATCGCTGACTATCAGCCCGAAGTAATTGTCCACCACGGATACTACGACGGTATCAAGATCAAGGCCGAGATTGTTGATAATCTCAACCAGGGCCTGGCCTTCCGAAACCGTGGCGCTGGAGTAGACGGCGTCGATGGCCATATTTGCACCCACGGAAAAATTGGTCGCGGGAACCGT
>CBFCYQ010000422.1:0-2003 GCA_965602205.1 uncultured bacterium
CATTGGCCGTGCCGGTATTAAAGTCATAGTCGCCCAATTTAATCCACTCGCCGCCATGGTCGCGCTGATCCACCTCTTTGATGTCGGTACCACCGGCATGGGTGATCTTATAGGCCACTTTATCGTCGCGCCAGTCAGCGGCAACATAGCGGACATAGACTTCATATTGTCCCGCTAAAAGGTACGGCGCCCATGTGGCGGTGTAGGTCTGTTTTTCTTGAATAGCAGAGTAATATCCGTCCTTATAGGCCTGCGGGTCGGTGAAAAACTCCCAGGGCCCGGTCTTCGAGAAGGCACTCGCGTCTTCGTTGTCCACAATGACTTCGCCGCCGACCGAAATGGTAAGTATGTCATAGCTGCTGCTCAGATCAAAGCGGGGCGAGTCATACATCGGGTGTGACCGCGGAGTATCCTTGTCCGCATTGTCCATATTGCCCGTGATCAGGGGCCAGGGCTCATAATCAATTGTGGGATCATAGTATACCTTATTAAATCCGGACCACTGGGTTTTCCAGTGCCGGCGACCTTCCCCGCGTTTCAATATACTGTCGCGGTCATATTCGTGGCACCCGGGGGTGCTGCCGAACTTATCCCCGCATGGATTATCAAAGAGATAATCATGAAAGTCCAGATACTTTCCGTCAATGGCCCCCGGCACCAAAATCTCAAAGCTCATGCTGCCGGAGTCATCCAGGGCAATCAAAATATTGGGCGGGGCGGACTCAAAGCGCGCATCCAGCGGAATATCCGCAATCTCGACACAGGTATCATCCGGCGGGTCCGCCACGTCCACTTTAAATGTGGCCGCGATGCTGTGACCTTCTTTGACATCACTGAAAGTATAGGAGGTCGTTACACCCTTCTCATTTTTACCGTCTACCAGGACTTCGTCCACGACATAACCCGCATCGGGTGTGATCGTAAATGGCTGGTCGGCTCCAGGCGCTACAGCCACCTGTCCCTCAGGCGAAATGCTTCCGTTGGAACCCGAGGCCGCCGATATTACATAATAACTTGTGGCAGAGAAACTGGCTGTTATGGTATAATCCTTTTTGACGTCATCGAAGGTGTAAGAGGTCACCACCCCCACAGAACCTTCATCAGGTTCTACCACGACATCCAATACCTCGTAGCCGCTATCGGGTATGATGGAAAACGTTATGCTCCCACCATCCACCACGCTGTTGGCGCCTTCTGGTGAAATACTGCCGTTGATACCCGCACTGGCGGTAATGGTCCACTCCTCCGTGCTTTGACAGGTAAACACCGCGGCAATGGCGGCTAAAAATGCTTCCGGATCGGCCCATTCGATGGTCTTGGTGACATTTTTTCCGGCGTCGCGCATCTGGTAGTAAGTCGCCAGCGAAAGGAGCGTTTGCTCCTGCTCGGCAAGAGTCGTCATGCTGGTCGGCCGACTGACAACGTTTGCAGCGGCATCATATGATCCGGTAAAATAAAGGAGGCTGGTGTCTTTGCAATTGACATTGTCCGAATTGACGACGTTTTCTTGGGCATTCGAATACTCGTAGGACGAGTCTTCCAGGTCCCATGCCATCACAGCGGCACCCGCCGAACTATAAAAGGTCGCGATATCAACGAGCATCTCATCAGCAGAACTGGCACTAAACGTATAGGTTGAGGGTTCGCTCGATCCGGCCACCTTGTACCAGGCGCTCGTGCGCATCTCTTCGGTTCCGGGTGAGGAAGGTTGGATCAATGTCCAGCCGGCCGGGGCGCTGAGAACGGCGTCACCGTTGCCGAAGGCCACCGAGGCGATCATCAAATCGCCTTCCTGCACGTCGGGCGCGGCCGCCGACAGGCTGGTCGTGCTGTCTGACGCAGTCTGTTGGTTGTCGCGGTAATAGATTCTACAGTTGCCTCCTTTGTCGCTGCCACCCGTATATTCGACGACAAGCTTTGGGGCAAGGGTAGTATCGCCGTGACCATTGGCACCGTTATAGGATTCTACAACCCTTTTGCCTGATCCCGTAATAATGATGGCC
>CBFCYQ010000423.1:0-1997 GCA_965602205.1 uncultured bacterium
CAGGTGTTCCCTCATACTCTTCCTGAATAAAACGCGTGAATTTCCTGATTGACAAATCGGCAAGACTGGCGTCGAGGATCCCGTCAATGGTCGGCGAGTGCTCGAGAAACTGCACCGGTGGACTGATCACCGACGGAGATTCAGCCACGGTAACAAACTCGGGTCGTTCTTCATCACATAATGCCGTCTGCCAGGAACCGATGCCCAACCCGGCCACAAGCCAGGCCAGGCAAACTCGCATATTTCGTCCGGTCCGCATTGTCTTCTCCTTCCGCATGGGTTAAGCCGTCATTCTTGCCTGAAGTAGTCAGTCACCAATATACTTCATAGTCCTCGACAACAAAAGCGCTCACGGGCAGGGTTTCGGTTCCGGACCGGTAGGGATACCGAAGAGGTATGCCAATAAGTAGGAGACATCAGATATGTTGGTTTTCTCATCGATGTCACCATTGGCGTTACCTTCCTCCGGACACGGGGGCGCCGGCCCACTCGGGATGCCGAACAAGTAATCCAGGAGATACGTCACATCTGATATGTTGATTTTGTCGTCCGGGTCGCCGTTGGCGTTGCCGCGAATATCGTTGCAGCAACCCGAGAACACGTCTATGGCGGTGATCGTGAAGAAGCCCAGCAATTCACCGGTGATCGCCATGGAGACCAGACAATCAATAGCGCCGGCGGCGTTTACCGACAGCAGGCGAAGCTCATCTCCCGGCACAGTCGGTCCACCGCCTGGAGAAAACTCGACTGCTCTGTCGAATGTCACGGCGAAACTCAGCGGGTCCGTTTTATCGACGGCGGCCGCACTGATTGACGGCAGCCCCGATCCGCCGTCCTGGCAGGTAGCCACACTTGCACCGCCAGGCACGGTCAATTCGCCGGCCGGTGATCCGCCCGAGTAAACTTGAACCAGGATATCGGTGCTGCCGATCGCGCTGTAATCGGCGGTGATCCCGATCATACCGCCCGACTCAGCCAGTCCGACGGTGCATAACGCGGGTGAATCCTGCAACTGCCGCTTGGCGATTACCTCGCCTTCCGACGGGACACTGGCGACCTGGAAGGCAACGCCGGCGCCGGCAGTCGAGAGGTCGACGTCCTCGAAACCAACCTGGCAGCCGCTTGCTCCCGTCAGATCAAGGAATACGCCATCCTCGCCGGAGGAACCAATATTATCCACCGTGAGACTGTTGCTTAAGGAATCATATGAAACGACCGCTTCGCCCAGACCGGCCACACAGTACGGACATGGTTCTCCTCTCCACTCACATTCATCAGGAATGCCGTTTCCGGTGCTGTCCGGTGATGTGCCGAGGGCGATATCGGCCGAGTCGTGAACACCATTGGCATTGCAGTCCAGGAAGATGACGGGATGAATGCCAATGGATGCGCCCGGCTCCATCGAGCCGTCGTCGTCCCAGTCCGCCAGCAGAACGATTTCCTGAAACGTGAACGGTGCAAATCTCTCCAGATGGGCAAACGTGGAAATCGACGCCGAATCACCGGGCGGGATGTTTATCGAACCCTCGATATTTGTTCCTAACGGTTGATCATCAAGGCTGACAATCGTACCGGTATCACAGTCGCATGACGATACGGCGCTGATCTGATAGTCAAAGAAACTCTCGCCGCTGGTGTAATTGTGCACCATGAAGCCTACCTCGATGCTGTCACCGGCATACATATCAATCGGTTCCGTAACTGAATCGTAAGCCATTCGGAAAGTCGCCCCGCCTGAAACGTATGGTTCGGCGCACCAGTCAGTCATCCCGACGACCGAACCCTCACACCAGAAGGACTCTCCGGACACAGGGTCTGACACGAATACCTCGTAGCAGCCAATATCGCCGCCGCCGAACGTGGTTGGAACCGTTACAGTAAGATCGACGGATCGGCATTTCCCGGCCGGAACGAATAGCTGCCCCGTTGCCGGGTCAATAATCATAAATTGCGGATTCGGGCCAAGTATGCAGGTCCATGGAGGTGACTGCCAGTTG
>CBFCYQ010000424.1:0-1968 GCA_965602205.1 uncultured bacterium
CGAACAGGGGGCTTTTTTCAGGTGGAGCGAGTCCCCAGACATCGACAGCGTCACGGTCGCCGGCAGTGACGGTGACAGCACCAAGGCTGACGACCAAACAAAACAGGGTCCAGACAGCGGTTGCTCTGAATTTCATAGGTACCTCCTTCTTTCAAGACTTGCTGACAGCCGCGACTACTTGGCGTCAAGCCAGTTGTCGCCCGTACCCATGTCGACGACCACCGGTACTTTGAGCTTGACGGCCTTTTCCATGCAGTCTTTGACAATCTTCTTGACCTTTTCAGTCTCCTCTTTAAAGACGTCAAAGACCAGTTCATCGTGCACCTGCAATACCATTTTTGACCGCATCGAAGCCATTTCCTTGTGGATTTTTATCATGGCCGTCTTGATCATGTCGGCGGCGGTCCCCTGAATCGGCGTATTTATAGCCATTCGTTCGGCAAACTGGCGGACATTGCGATTCTTCTCGTTTATCTCGGGGAGATAGCGGCGCCGGTTGAACAACGTCGTGACATAGCCCTTATCACGGGCCATTTTTATGGTGTCGTCCATATATTCCTTTATTCCGGGGTAGCGCTCGAAGTAAGTATCGATGAATTTTTTGGCGCCCTCGAGATCCAGTTCGGTTTGCTGGGCCAGGCCAAAGGCCGAGACACCGTAAATTACGGCGAAATTGGCGGTCTTGGCGGCACGCCGCATCGATGGCGTCACGTTCTTAATATCCACACCGTTAACCTCGGCGGCCGTGCGGGCGTGAATATCTTCCTTGTCCCTGAAGGCCTTTATCAGACCCTTATCGTTCGCATAGTGCGCGAGTATGCGCAGTTCGATCTGGGAGTAGTCGGCCATCAGCAGGGTGTGGTCGCGGTCACGCGGGATGAAGGCGCGGCGAATCTCGCGGCCTTCGTCGGTCCGCACGGGGATATTCTGGAGATTGGGGTCGGTCGAGGACAGCCGGCCGGTGGCGGTCGCAGTTTGATTGAAGGAAGTGTGCACACGGCCGGTAACAGGGTTGGTCAATTTCGGAATGGCGTCGATGTAGGTATTTTGTAGTTTCGTGAACTGGCGGTACTTGAGGACCAGTTTCGGGAAGGGGTGGATCAGTGCCAGTTCTTCCAGGACTCTGACGTCGGTGGCGTAGCCGGTTTTCTTGGCTGTTTTCCCTTTGGTAGGCAACCCCAGTTTATCGAACAGGATATGGGATAGCTGCTGCGTGGAGTTGATATTGAACTCGCCGCCGGCGATGTCATAAATCTCGGCCTTGATGCCGTCGATTTTCCCGGCCATCTTCCCGGAGAGTTTGCCCAGGAAATCGCCGTCGATCCTGACGCCGGCTTCTTCCATGGCCGCCAGGACTTTTACCAGGGGCAGTTCGACGTTGTAGTACAGGTTGTTCATCTCGTAGTCATCGATAAGCGGGGCCAGCGCGCCCCTGAGACGATAGGTGTAATCGGCATCTTCGGCGGCATAGAAGACGGCCTTATCGACCGGCACGATGTCGAAAGTCTTCTGCTGTTTGCCGCTGCCGATCAGGTCGGTAATGGGCTGCATCTGGTAGTCGAAATACTTCATGGCCAGAAAGTTCAGGGAGTGTTGCCGGCCGGAGGGATCGAGGACATAGGCGGCCAGCATGGTGTCAAACGAAACGGGTTCGATGTCGACGCCGTACCGGTGAAAGACTTCGAGATCGTATTTAATGTTCTGTCCCATTTTCTGCACCTGGCGGTTCTGAAGGAGAGGTTGTAGCAGATCCAGGGCCTGTTGCAGCGGCAGGTTCCGGTCCGGTTCGGTGGAATGTCCCAGGGGAATGTACCAGGCTTTACCGGCGGCATCGGCAAGCGAGACGCCGACCAGGTCCGCCTCCAGCGCGTTCAACGAAGTGGTCTCGGTGTCGACGGCGATTTCCTTGCAGGAGGTCAGCCGCGTGACAAGTTCCTGGAGTTCTTCAAGGGAAGTCACACCGGTGTA
>CBFCYQ010000425.1:0-1962 GCA_965602205.1 uncultured bacterium
AGTTCGAGTTTTGCACATATTTTACCCGCCAAGCGAGGCATGCGCGGCCTCGTTTGATAGATCATACGATCGGTTGTGGCCGGGAATGGTCGAACCCGGGTCACTCATCCGGCCAAGCTGAGTATCCAGGTAATTTGGTCAAAGAGTTTTTTCGCGCGACCACGTTTGGGAACGATGTCGGCGTAATTGTTTTTCCAGCTGAGACGCCTTAGCGTTGTGAGCATGTCTGCAAAGGATGGCTCTTCCTTCTGTCGGTACCAAGGGCGTTCCGGGAATTCAACATCACGATGTCCCTCACGATCAAACCAGACCACGATCAAGCTGTAGAGGACCAGCGCCATGGGCGCGGTGCGGCGGACGGCCTTTTCTTTGCGGTTGGCGGGATCTTGAAAACCGAGCAACTGTTTGCAGTCGTGGAAGGTGACCTCAATGGACCACCTCCGGGCATAGCAGCTGAGAATCTGACGAGCGTCCCAATCCAAACGCGTACAGTAAAACATCTGGTCGGGCCGTTTTCCCAACACATCGCGCACCAGCACAATCTTGAGCAGACGGTCCTTGCCTGCCTTGTAGTACAACGCCTTGATCACTTTCACTTTGACCGTCGCGTGGAAACCGTACTCCTCGAACTTCAGCCGCCGCCATTTGGTTCTATCGGCCGCCCACGCTTGCATGCCGGGCAGGCGTTCTCCCTTCTTGCGTCCCCGTCCACGACGCTTTTCACCTAGTTGCGGTTTTGGTGCAGGAGCATACAAGGCACCTTTGGGATGAACGTGACTGATCAGGTCCATGTTCTCTGGCGGCAGCTTTTGAAGCACGCTGCAACCTCCGTAGGCGCTGTCACCGGTCACCACGAACCGCCGCTCGGGCAACCAAGTGGCGATCAATTGCAGCAATTCCACGGCCAATTCGGGGCGCGTTCGGTGGGCGGCGGCAGCCCTCTTCCGTCGTTGCTTTCGTTTCTGCCTCCGCTTCTGTTTCGCATCTTGTTTTGGCGTTCGCTTCTTCCCTTTTGTTACTCCTTGCCGATTCCGGTAAAGGCGAAAGCAGAACGGCAGGCTGAAGACTTTCGTAGGCGCCCACCAGGGACACCTGATAACCAAACACACCACGACCCAGTCGTGCCCCCAACTGGTCAGCGCCTTGGCACGGCTCGAAATCAAGGGGTCATGATGCATTCCCGTTCCATAAACCGTAAGTCCTCGTTTGCGGGCCAAGGTGTCGTCCACCGACAATTCGATCACGCCGCTGGCGGCGAAGACTCGCACGAGCAACAAAAACAGAGCCTTCGACAGATTGTCCAGGTTCCAGGCATACTGACTGAAGAAGCGGTGGTAGTCCGAAAAATGCCGCTTACCGACCGATCCACTCGACACAATGAGGTCGGTCACGTAGCGATGGCGGTGTGAGAGAACCCACCCGGTCATCAGTTCGACAAAAATCGGAAAGGACTGAGCGTTGAAAACTTCTCGCAACTCCTCTAGCAGCGACACGAATCCTGTGATAAGTTCCATCTCATCGGCCTCCTTGCCTTGGGGTCTGGGACGGTTGTCTCATCCCAAACTACCCCAAAACCGGCTCGGGGGCCGATACCAATTTGGCCTCTGAAATGTGCAAAACTCGAACTAAGGGCGCTGACACGGGCTTCTTGGCCGCCATCGCGGATCGCCTTGATCAGTGCATCGAGATCGTCGTGTCCTCGGACAGGCGGGGCAGGCGCGACAAGAACGCACAGGATCATTCCAACGGAGGTGAAGAGTTGCACGGACCGGCTCCCCAAGGCAGAGGTGGGCACGGTTGACGCCGCAGCCTTCAGCAATACCACGGCCTGCACTACCAGCTATTGTACCAACACCCCCAAAAGGCTGCACTACACGCGGTGGTCGCTTAGCGAATTTGAAGCCATGGCCTGCTGGCGGCCCTCTCCAGACGAATGTCTTGTCTGCCTGTGCGGTCTCCAGG
>CBFCYQ010000426.1:0-1959 GCA_965602205.1 uncultured bacterium
GAGATCGTATACGACGCCGTCAATCATACCGAGTTTCCCGGCTGGGGCTACATGATTGACCAGGGCGCGACCACTGTGTGGGAATCCTGGGGCATGCTCAAAGGCGGGTATCATGCGGAAGAGAGCATGACCATGCTGGCCGGCGTCGGCCGGCTCTTTTACGAGAGTATCGCCGGTATTCAGGAACCGCCGTTCTATGGAACCCGCGAATTTGGGCCAGGGTATGGCCATTTCCATATCAGACCCCATGCACTCGGAGACCTGAAGCACGCCGAGGCCTCAATCAAGACCGTCAGGGGGATCATCTCTTCGAGTTGGAAGAGGACGAATGATTCGTTCGTGCTGGAGGTCGAGATACCCGTGGGCTCGACGGCCAAAGTGAGTGTGCCCACGCTCGGCCTGAAGGAGTTGGCAATTACCGAGGGCAACAAGGCCATTTGGAAAAACGACTTCTATATCGATGGTGTCGCGGGGGTCACCGGCGCCAGTCCGGACGCCGACTGGGTCACCTTCGACGTCGGTTCCGGAATCTACCGCTTCGAACTGAAAGGAAAACGATGAAACCCAAGGAGACAGAACGAAACCGAAAAGGGGCGTTCTCAAGGCCGAAGACACGGCGATTCGCGAATCCGACCTCGCCGCCTTCAAAAAGGCAATGGAAAGTAAGTAAGAATCACTGCAAGCCGAAACCTATCAACAGAACCCGCACACTGCAAAGGGAAAACTATGAAACATTCGATCATCATACTCACCGCACTTCTACTACTAGCTGTCACTACTGCCGTACACGCCGATGCGCTCAAGACGAACCTCTCGGCCAAGGTTGTCTTTGAGGAAGACTTTGAATCGCCGGAGGACTATCAGAAAAGATGGCAAGCAACGTCCGGCTGGTCGCTGATGGAGGGCCAGATCGACGGCCGCAAGACCAAAGTCCTTGATATAAAAGGTGGTAACGAAGGCCTGAGTGTCCGAGGGGGTTTGGCGGATTTCGACTACGAAGCTGATGTGAAAGTACTCAAACAAGCGGGCGGGTTTCTGTTTCGAGCCCGGGACGCCGATAACCTCTATATGCTGCGGCTTGTCTCCGACAACGAACCCTGGGACCGGCGTAAGTTGCCTACTCTGACCGATTCGTTTTATCCCCACACCAAAAAAAACGGCGAATACTCCGATGTCAAACTGCCGCTGACACGCCGTGTCCCGTTGAGAGAATGGTTCCATATCAAGTTTGAGGTGAGGGGGAACAGATTTAGGATTTTTCTTGGTGATAGCCGGAGTCCTGACCGTATGGAACTGGTCGGTCAGTGGGAAGGAAAAGAGCCGTATAAGGATGGACGCTTCGGGTTTCGATGCTCTGGCTCCGAACATCTTCAGGTGGACAACATCCGCATCTCCACCCCCGGGCCCCTGCAGCCTAGACTTGTGATCAAGCCTTTCGCCTCACCGCGGATGATCACTACGGGCCAGTCCTTCGACGTCAAAGTCCACGTCCAAAATACCGGCTGGAAGTCGGCAGCGAATATGCAGGCCACGCTGTCCTTACCGCCAGGCCTGGAACTTGTGCAGGGCAGCCCCACGCTGTCCAGCTCGACCTTGAAGATCGGCGCCGACCGCTGGTTTTCTTGGAAGGTCAAGACGACTGAAGCCGTTGCGGGCCGGATGCAGATCGCTGTCACTTATGACGGTCTACCGGTTGCCAAGACGATACCCGTCGACTATGTGGTCAACCCCGCCTTGCCGGTCATATCGGCCCAGCCAGCTGCAGCGCGGATCGATGCCCAGGACAATGTCATCCTCGAAAACCAGAATCTGCGCATGGTCTTCGTGAAGAACCTTCACGGCTACACGGCCGCCGTTGTCTCCGCTTACGACGGAAACAGTTGGCGGCAGATGGCAGTCAGTCAGCCCATTGGAAAAATTTCCTACCGCGCGAATGCGGGATCCGCAGTGGAGACCGTT
>CBFCYQ010000427.1:0-1959 GCA_965602205.1 uncultured bacterium
CTCTGGGACCCGATGGTGGCCGGCCAGTGGTGGCTCTTCGTCCCCGGTGTCCTGGGCATATTGATGTTTGCGCGTTTCTGGTCCAAGTATTCCTGGATGTCGCGCGTCTCCCTGGCCTGCGTCATGGGCGTCACCGGCGGGGTCTTCCTCACCACGCAGTTGCATGGACTGGTTCTGCCACAGATGCAGTCGACCATGATTGCACGAACCGAGACGGTGGCCAGTGATGTCGACGCCTATGATTATAATCGCGGTGAGTTCCGGGTCGTCGAGGGCACGCGCCCGGACACGGCCGCGTTTTTGCTTTCCGATACCGTATCCGCGATAACTCCAATCCCGGAAACCCTGGAGCACGGCGACCTGAGTGTTGAACCCGGGTCAGTAGCCGCAAGTAAAACATGGGTTGACCGAACCGGCGATGACCGCATCGTGCTGTCGGCTGTTTTCCGTGACAGCACTGAACTCGGAATCGGCGATGATTATGAAGTTTCGTTTTCGATACGAGAACATGAAAACGCTAATAGAAAATCGGTCGTGCTGGACAAAGCCTCGGTGGTCGCGGACGATGTCGTGCTAACGGGCATGGGGCAAGGCCGGTATAAGGTCGAGTACGCTTTTGACCCGGATGAGAGCCAGCCATTGGGCAATTACGACCTGCAGTTCGAAGTAAATCGCAAATCGACCATGTTCCTCCTGAGCATAATAGTCGTCGTGGGGGTCCTGTCCACCCTCATCTACTTCTATTTCTCCCACGAACATGTCGGTGTCCTGGGCGCTACCGCCCGCGTCGGCATCTGGTTTATCATGATCTCGTTCGGTGCCCATTTCGGGTACACCGTGATGGGTCGCGTCTCGCTGCTCATCGGGAGGGTACAGTTCCTGGTGGAGGACTGGATCGGGACATTCTCACAAATCTTTTAAGCTGTTTTGGATGGTGTAATACATGGAGCATTCCGGTTATGAAGTCTGTCTTTTTACATAGCCTCTCAACGGTGATTCTGGTAACGCTGGTGGTGGCCGGCTGCGGCGACGACAGTGCCAAGCGGGTATATGACATAAAGAGCAACCCCCACGATTTTCCACAGATGGCCCTGGGCCTTTTAGAGAATATCGAGTCGGGCAAGCTGGATACCTACGACGCCATTGCCGGGTCATTCGGTCAGTTGTATGTGGACAACCCCGAGCTTCTCGACGACAAGAACTGGCAGGAGATAGTCCACCGGCTCGGCGATGTGTTTCGCCTGCGGGCTAACGAGCTGGTGGCCCAGGGCGTGGAGTATTATGCTCAGGCAGCGGGACTTTATACCCTGGCTTATTTTGCCCAACCCAAGGATGCCCAACTGAAACACATGAGCAGTCTTTTCTCGGTATGGCTGCAGGGTGTCGAAGATACGTCACTCGCCGTCTACAAGGATATCAAGGGTAAGGACAATCCCCGCTATCAGATAGGCCGTGTCCGGCGGCTTTACTTTGGCAACAGCCTCGAAAGAGAGTTTGCCGAGACGTATCTGGTCATGCAGGTTCTCGCACCGCTGGTTCAACGGCAGTCGGAGGAGATTGCCGGGCTTTCGGTGCCGGACCGCGCGTTTTTATCCACCCTGAACCTGGTTGATTTTTCGACCGACGACCCGCCGGTGCGCTTTCTTGAGCCCCGATGCGATCTGGCAGCATACCGTGTCGAGGCCCTGGAGGGTGATTCCCTTCTGGTAGAACTGTATTTCGTTCCCCAGGAGAACCTGGTGCGCGACTACACCATTGCCCTGGCGGTTCCGTCCGCGGCCGGGACCGGATCGACGGGGCAATCGACCGCGCCGCGGAGTTTGACCCCGGAAATCGCGTCCTCGCAATGGGTGCCGGGACGAGTGATGGCGGCCTGGCAGGTGGTGCCGGTGACCGGTCCGACTGACAGCCTGTCGGTGGGACTGTTCGAAAACGTCGAGGATCAGGCACGGTACGCGC
>CBFCYQ010000428.1:0-1955 GCA_965602205.1 uncultured bacterium
CAACCAAAATGCGCGCTTGAAAGGGATTCCCCCGGCGCTCTTACCACGCCTGGCTTTGTCGTTTCGGCCGTTGCGCCGGCAGAAGTGTTCAATCCCACCATTAGACGGGAGATTAAAGCCCAAGAGAGACAATGATACAGCGTCTACTCTTTCGTCAACTCTCGTGCTACGGCACCACCTGTGACCATGATCAGACCGATCATAAACAGCTTGATGCCGATAAGTATACCCATGGCCCACGCGCCGGAGAGCGGGAACTGCCCCCAGATCATGATGCCGAGCCAGATCGATACGATCCCTCCGAACAGCATCCAGCCCCAACCGGGTGCCGGCCGCAGGTGGCTCCCGGCGGCGATCTCGAAGATGCCGTCGACAATGAAGTAGATCGCCAGCAGGATCGTCAGCATTCCGGAAGCAACTAGCGGATTGGCCACAAGGAGGATGCCGCACAGCAAGGTAAGTCCGCCAAGGGCGAACTTCAGCAGGCCCCTGCGGAAATTGCCGGCCTGAAAGGCCCATATGATCCGGAGGGTGCCCGCCAAAAGCACGAAGACTCCTATAAGAAGAACGACCGACAACCCGGTCACCCCGGGCGCTAACATACACATGATGCCCATAATGATAGCGATGACCCCGAAGATCGTCATGGAAGTTCCGCTACTCTTGCCTGCACTGGAAAACTCGTTCATGATCCACTCCTTTCTGATGTTGTTCGGTTAACAGGGTAATCGATGCCCATGCTGGTCGGCCACTCCCGAAGACCACCACCGTCTTCGAAGTATCCTGCGCGCACAAACGGCTCCCACGTATCTGTGAACAAGCGGCTGAAGGAAACGGCCACGCCCTCAACCACTTCAAAACAAACTATTCATTTCTTCTGACGTGCAACGAAAACCCATTTTTTCAGGCCCAACGACCATTGTACAGGATCAGAACGAATACATTGTCGAGAACTGGATGCGTTGGGCAATCCCATCGGCACCATTAGCATTCTCTCGCTGACCGATCATGTACTCGGCACCGACGAGGAACTCCGGGGCGATGTGCCAGATCAAGTTGGCATGAGCAGCTCCACTGGATTTGAGGGCGTTCGGGAAAAATTTTTCGTCCGGGTTGGTGCCTCCATAGGCGACACTCCAGTTGTTCTTCCAATGTTGAGAGAACTCGTAGTGCAGTGCAAGCTGGGCGTTCCTGTTCTCCAGTAAGTCAAGGCTTCCGCCTGGTCCTAGTAATTTATTCACGGCTCCGCCTTCGATCAAGTTGAACCGGTTGCTGGTTGCGCCTTTGCCATAGCCACCCCCGAAACCAATGTAATCCTGATTTTCTGCATCCAGGAACCAGCGCCCCCTCCGATTTCAGGCGATTTATAGCGCCAGTCTTGCTCGCAAGCAAAAGACCCACATTGAACTTTCCTGGGGGTTGAGGGCCGGATCGATGATTAGCTGCACGTCCGGTGTAACGCTCAACACCTTCATCACCTGGAACCGGTAGTAGATTTCGGCCGTGTACTGGTCGTCCATGCCCGGTCCGAAGACGTCCTCTGCAGGGCGGCTCCAGTTGAACCCTACGCCCAGAACATCGCTCTTGTTGCCGGGATAGTAGCCGAAACCGGCACTGACCGATCGTTCCCACAAGGCGCCGCCGTCTTCTGAGTATCCGGCGCGAAAGAACGGCTCCCAGGTTTCTGCGAACAAACGACTGAAGGAAAAGGCCGCGCCCCACCCGTCGGGCACCTGTGCCTGCTTGCGTTCATCAGCGTGCCAGATGGTCAGGTGTATATTGTCGGAAAACCGTCTTTCCCACGAGCTGACCCAACCGACCTCGACGTGGGTGAAAAATTCCTCCTCGCTGAAGAAAGAATTGATGCTGTCTTCGGGGTTGGTGGGGTCTCCGTTGGCATCGGCAATGCCTGCGAGAAAATAGATGCTTTCCGTGGGCATCACGCGCACAGCCGC
>CBFCYQ010000429.1:0-1952 GCA_965602205.1 uncultured bacterium
TGAAGAACGACCCGAGTTTGTTACCGTGGCTGAATCTCCGTCGGTGATCAGTCCGCCCGTGCAATTCCTCGAGCACTCGCCGACCATTGACGGGATCCTCGACGCCAGTCTTACCGATTTGTCAATCAGGAAATTCACGCGTTTTATTCAGGAAGAGTGTGAGGGAACACCTGCGGATGCCAGGTATCGACTGGCCTACGGGACTGACTTCCTCTATGTGTACGTCGAGGCCGCAGCCGACAGCCTCATCTTCCGCGACCGCGCCTTTCAGATGGGCGATGGTTTCCATATGGTGTTGGCGAAACCCCGCCCGGAGAACGCGCCAACCGACGAATTCTACGTGCTGGCCTGTTCGGCGGTGAACCAGCCGCGTATGGAGTGGACCCGGCGGACCTTCTGGTACTATAATGCCCACGACATCTTCGTGCCCACGGGCGATGACACCAGGCTCGAATTTCACGATGGCGACGGCGCGATCAGTTTCGAACTGCTCCTGCCTTGGCGCGATGTCCATCCCTACCACCCCTGGATTTCCGAGGGCATCGGTTTCAATATGCGCTTTGTCAAAGCGATCGGCCAGGAGGGTCGCCTGAGGTACGACGTGGTTCATGATGACTGTATCGGGTGCGAGCTGCACCCCCGGCAGTATGCGTTACTGCAATTCGAAGAACCGGCCCTCGCCGGCCCCCCCCAGACGTTCGCGTCGACCGATCGGGGTCACATCTTCGAGGGTGGCCGGCTGGGTATGACGGCCGTAACGGCCGCCGCTTCAGCCGGAGAAGGATCGCTGACCGTTTTGGTGCTGGCCGGCGAGGGCGATGCCGTCGCCTACGAGCAGACCGAGTATACATTTAATCCGGGGTTGAGCACACACATGTTCGAGGTGAATACTGCCCCCCTGATTTCGGGTGGATATCACATCCAATGGCAATACGACTCGGATGAACCCGGCGGCGAGACGGGACTATCCATCCTTCCGTTGACCGATTTCGACGCCGTTCGCTCCAGGCTTGCCGCGGCCACCGCCGATTTAAAACCCAGCACCCTGTCGACCCTGGAATTCAAGCTGGCGGAAGTGGCGGCCCAGATTGACTCGGCCAAGCCGTACGAGACATGCTTCCGGCCGCGTTTCCGCCTGGCCCGACTGCAACGGCAGATCGATGACGCCCTGGCCGGCAGCGATCCATACACCGGGAAGACGGGCTTTATCCGCAAGGCGTATCGATCCGAGTTAGACGGTACTCTACAGTCATATATGATCCGGATCCCGGAGGACTTTGACCCGGAACTTACCTATCCCCTCTTTGTCTATCTGCACGGCAGCGCCTCGACCGAGTATAATCTGACCGGGGCGCAAAAAATGATTCCCGAAGGCTTTATCGCTCTGGCCCCCCGGGGACGCGGCACCTCCAACTGCTATACGTTCGACCATGCCCAGGAGGATATCGCCGAAGCTATCGCCGCTGTAATCGTTGACTACCCGATCGACACGTCCAAAATCATCCTCGGCGGATTTTCGATGGGCGGTTACGGCGTCTATAGAACATTCTATGAAACACCCGGGAAGTTCCGAGGCCTCGCCATCTTCAGCGGCCATCCCAACATAGCCAACGCCTGGTATCCGGGAAATGACTACCCGGATTTCACCGATCCCGAGTTGCTCACCCTGTTTCGCGACGTTCCCATCTTCGTCTTTCATGGTGAGAGGGACCGCAACGCACCTTTCAAGAGAACTGAAACGCTCGTGACTCGGCTGAGGCAACTGGGCGGTCAGGTTGAGTTCTACCGGGAAGCCGACAAAGGTCATGAGGAACCCGGCAAAGATACCTTCGATGCCTACTACGAGTGGATTCGAAACACTATTCAAGGCTCGGCGGGTAGGTAAGCAGACAACCGATCCGTGTAGACCGAAGGTGGCCGTGAAACCACTGCGCCCACTGCCGATCACCCCC
>CBFCYQ010000430.1:0-1942 GCA_965602205.1 uncultured bacterium
CGGTCGGTACCATTTCGCGGTGGGTACCGCCGGCAGTTGCACCCTGGTCTTGCAGACCGTACTGCCTGCATTATTGACGGCGGGCGGGAGTTCGGAACTGACTTTGGCGGGCGGTACACACAATCCATTCGCCCCGCCGTTTGATTTTTTGGCCCGGACTTTTCTGCCGGTGATAAATCGCATGGGCCCGAAGATTAACGCCACCCTGGAACGCCCCGGTTTCTACCCGGTGGGTGGTGGTCAGTTATCGGTCTCGGTCCGGCCCGCCGAGACCC
The DNA here is from genome assembly GCA_965602205.1 of uncultured bacterium. GTDB lineage: Bacteria > Zixibacteria > MSB-5A5 > GN15 > FEB-12 > DAOUUR01. The sequence continues at coordinate 276 of CBFCYQ010000430.1, forward strand.
TCGCTCCCATCGATTTTCTCGAGCGGGGAGAGGTCAAAAACCGACGGGCGCGGGCGCTGGTCGCCCGACTGCCGCGCAAGATCGCCGAACGCGAGTTGGAGGTCATCCGCCGCCAACTGTCTTTTGATCGTGGATGTTTACAGGTGGAGGAGGTGGCCGACTCCCTCGGCCCGGGGAATGTACTCTTCATCGAAATCGAGAGTGAGAACATTACCGAGGTTTTCACCGGTTTTGGCCGGCGGGGCGTGCCCGCTGAAAAAGTGGCCGAGGAAATGGTACAAGCTATCCGCGAGTATTTAAAGGCAGGCGTGCCGGTCGGGAACTGCCTTGCTGATCAACTTTTGATCCCTTTCGCCCTGGCCGGCGGGGGGAGATTCCGCACTCTGGCCCCCACCCGCCACACCATGACCAACATTGAGGTTTTAAAACGAATCCTGGATGTCGAAATCACCGTATCTCAACTAAATGAGTACGCGTGGGAAATCGAAGTCAAATGTATTTAAACCCGCAGATAAACCGAGATTAGTCCCATTCACTAATGATGCCTTCTTTCGACCAGGACGCACTAGTGTAGTGTTTCATTCAGATGATATCTTATCAAGGACGGCCTTGGCTCGGCGAACCTTTGCCAATATCTTTTCCGCTTTGGCCGTCCAAACAAAGGACTTTGGGTTCTCATTGTGTTCGGCGATGTAACTATCGATTGCTTTGACGAGAGCTTTGACGCTGTTGAACGTGCCTCGGCGAATTCGCTTGTCGGTGATCTCGCGAAACCATCGCTCGATTAAATTAAGCCAGGAGCTGGCGGTCGGTGTGAAATGCATGTGGAAGCGACGGTGGCGTTTCAGCCAGTTCTTCACTTTCGGGTGCTTGTGCGTAGAGTAATTGTCCACGATGAGGTGAAGGTCCAGTTCCGCCGGCGTTTCCTTGTCGATCTGCTTCAGAAACTTAATCCATTCCTGATGTCGGTGTCGAGGCATGCAGGTTCCAATCAGCCGTCCCTCGGTCAATTCTATTGCGGCAAACAGGGTGGTCGTGCCATTGCGCTTGTAGTCATGTGTCATTGTTCCACATCGTCCCGGAAAGATCGGCAAGCTGGGCTGTGTCCGATCCAGGGCCTGAATCTGGCTCTTCTCGTCAACGGACAGCACCAATGCATGCGCCGGCGGATTCAAATACAATCCCACGATATCCACGAGTTTCTCGACGAAGTGCGGATCATTACTGACTTTGAAGGTCCGCGTCAAATGCGGTTTTAACCCGTTAGCTTTCCAGACGCGATGCACCATCGACGGACTGATATTGAGTTCGTTGGCCAACGTTCGAACGCTCCAATGTGTAGCGTTGGTCGGAACCGTTTGTGTCGTCCGTTCCACGATAAGACGAGCGACCTTGTTGCGTCGGGTTGGCTTGCGTCCGCCCCGAGGTTCATCCTTTTCGATGCCGGCCAATCCCCTCGCCGCGTATCGTCTTCGCCAGCGGGCTACCGTCAGGCGATCGGTTCCTACCTCTGCGGCAATGTCCTTATTCTTCATGCCCGCTGCTGCTTTCAGAGCGATCTTGGCCCGCATGACCAATCGCGCCGGCGTACTTCGTCCACGCGACCAGCGTTCCAATATCCTTCGATCCTTCTCCATAAGCGTGATCTGACATGCTACGCGCATTGA
>CBFCYQ010000431.1:0-1916 GCA_965602205.1 uncultured bacterium
ATGTGCCCTCCAGCTACGCGACTATCGCCGAGGCGGTGGCGGCGGCGGAGGATGGCTTTACTATTTTAGTGGCGCCGGGAGTGTACCAAGAGTGGATCAGCATTGTGGGCAAACAGCTTGTGGTGAAAAGCAGTCACGGGCCGGAGGTGACGATAATCGAGCCTTCTGCGAACTTTCTGGGCCGCGGAGTACTGGACGTGGAAGGCAGCCCCCCGGGGACCGAATTCAGCGGTTTTATGGTCAGGAATGGGACGGTCGGCATACACTCCGGGGCTCAGCCGCTGATCTGCGGAAACATCTTCACCGGCTATGAAGGCGAGTCATTCGTGTTGCGCAGTTGGTCGGCGAATCCTGTTATACGGAATAATCTTTTCTACAGTGACAGAGCACTCAGCAGTCTGTACGCCTTTGGTGGCGCGCCCACTGTTCTGAATAATACTTTCGACAGTTGCGCTGTCGCGGTCTTCCTGGAATTCACGGCTGCTGTCTTCAGGAACAACATTGTCACTAATTGCTCGGGACGTGGCGTGCTGGCCAACAGTTTTAGCGGTGAGCTGGACTACAATAATATCTGGAACAACAGCACGGACTATTCGGGTCAGGCACCGGGGCCGCATGATATCTCTGTGGACCCTCTATATACCGGCCCGGACATAGGCGAATATCAACTCGGGATGGGTTCGCCGTGTATTGACGCGGGTGATCCGGACCCGAGCTTTCTTGATCCGGACGGGACTCGAAACGATATGGGAGCCTTCCCGTCGGGTACGGGTGGCTATCCGTCGGTGTGCCGGTTGAACGAGAATCCGAGATATGTCGATATGTTTGTCGCCAGCCAGTTTCCGCAGATTTCGTGGTCGTATATCGATACGGCCGAGGTGACGCAGGCGGCCTACGAGGTCGAAATCGGTACCGACGATGACTGGACCGAAGCCGAGATGTGGGCGACCGGGGAAGTTTCATCGGCGGATTCGAGTCTGCCCTATACAGGGCCTGCTCTTGAGAACCACCGCACGTATTTCCTGCGAATCAGGGTTAACGATGGGTCAAGCTGGGGTGGCTGGACAAGCACGGAGTTTTTGACTCACGCACCGGCTGTTCTGCAGGTGCCTGATGAGTATATCACCATTCAGTCGGCCATGAACGCCGGCTGGTATGGCGATACGGTTCTGGTGGGACCGGGGCTGTACACGGAATATCTTCAGTACCCCTTTCATCCGCTGGTGGTCCGCTCGGAAAAGGGCGCTGATTCCACATTATTGACCTGCCCCGATCAAGCCTATTACCTGGTGATGCACAACGGTAGTGACTCAGCGTCGGTCTTCGAAGGTTTTACGGTAAGCGGCGGTGACTCGGTGATGTCCTTGATATGGGTCGGCGGGCGACAAAACGTGGTGAGAATAAGCGATAACAGATTCATCGATAATGGGGCGCGTATCGCCATTACTGCTTACACAGGGGAGGAATTCGATATTAGACGAGAAAAGATCGAGGTTACACGCAATTTGTTTGTCAATACCGCCACGGAGGCGGTGGTTTATATGTGGGATGTGGCATGCCACTTCGTCAACAACACGGTGGTCGGCGGCCATGAAGGGATTTCAAGGGTCGGCAACGGCAGCGTGATTCTGAACAACATCTTCACCGGTTTGGATGGGCGTGCCGTGTCCGAAGTACCTTTCAGTTGCACAGTGGATTACAATGATTTCTGGGACAACGGGTATGAGGACAACCTTGGCGAGAACGGGATCTCGGCGGATCCCATGTTCGTTGACGCGTCGGGAGGCGATTTTTCTCTGAGGGCCGGTTCGCCGTGTATCGACGCCGGTCACCCCGATGCGGAGTACAACGACCCGGACGGCTCCCGCAACGATATGGGAGCTATCCCGTACAAGCACGGAACCGGGGTGGACGAT
>CBFCYQ010000432.1:0-1899 GCA_965602205.1 uncultured bacterium
AACCGTCCACCCAGGCGTTATAAATCCTGTTGCTTCCGGGCTCACCTTCATTAATATCATTGTAGCTCTCCATATCGTCAATAATAAGGAAGTTGGCTGTGGTAAAGCTCCAGAGGGGGCCTTTCCATGGACTGTCGGGATTGGTATCATTTATCTCATCGATTCGCCAGTAATAGGTCTTGTTCCACTCCAGAGGAGCTTCCGTGGGAACATAGCTGGCGTTCTCAAGCGGCTGTCTGCCTCGATAGATTTCCGGCGTGGTTGTGTTAGCGTCGGCTACAGCAGTTTCGTCATCGCTGAAGTACACATCATGCTGGGTTGCTTTGGTACTGGCTTTCCAACGAAGAGTAGGAGTTTGTTTGACATTGACAGCTCTGTTAAGCGGATTAGGCCCAGAGGCCCACAGGGCCTCAAACGGTTCTAGGTAGCCACCCTGGATCACTTCAATGTCCCGAATGCCGGGACCTTCCCAGGCCACCTGACAGTGATCACCGTAGTCTGTTGTGACCCACAAGGCTTCGATGTAGTAACTTTGATCCGCTTCGAGAGTGATAGGCTCGGAAGAATAACGCCAGTCGTTCCTTGGCAGCCTTTCGATCGGCACGTTGACGATCAGTTGGGTTTGGGTTTGGTCCCCGGGTGTCGTACTCAGCCACAGTTCTGCGTGGCTATAGCTGCTCATCTTAAAAGTATAGGTACCGGTAAACGGTACATACAGCCAGGCCTTGATGCGGGCGCCTTGCCAGTCACCGATGCCACCGTTGGAATCAAAGAGCATCAGTTCGGTAACCTCCATTGGACTGTCGGGAAAGACGGGATATGTGCGAAGGTCATCGACCTCTCGGCTGTCAATGCCAATCCAGATCTCGCGCGTACACGTGCCCAGATTCGGACGCGTTGTTTCGAAGCTCCATACCTCGCCCTTCTGTGTGCCGTTCGCGGATTCCTCGTCCACACGCCAGAAATAACGCGTATTGGGCTCCAGAGTCATCAGTTCATCCGCAACGGGTTGCCAGATAACGATATCGGGCAGCAGTAAGGACTTGTACTCCGGAGAGGTTTGATCGGCATTGGCCACGTCCTCGGCGCTAGTACCGAAGTACACCAAGTGTGACTGCGCATCGACACCGGCACGCCAAGTGAGTATGGGGTCCAAACCGATCAGTCGGGCCTCGTTGGCCGGACTGGGATCGTAAGCGGTCAGGGGTGCAATGAAGAAACTCCACACTTCTCCCTTGAGGGCAATATCCGGATCATCTTCCGTGACTCCGTCGATGCGCCAGTAGTAGGTCTTGCCCGGAACCAGACTATCGACTTGATAGCTTATCTCAATCTGATTGCCCCTGAACTCGGGCGACTCGGGCGTGGCATTGTTCACGTCGTCAAAATTGTCACTGAAATAGACATTGTCGGAAACCGTACCGTCAGCCGGAGCCCAACCGAGTTCCAGCGAAACAGCCGAGAGAACGGCGTCGTCCGATGGCTCAGGGATCGCCGCCTTCTCCAGGGTGAAGTCCAGCAAGTACTTAACCGCATTGAGAAAGATCGTACTCCCCTCTTCGGTGAGGTTGTACGTACCGTTGCCGGCCAGAGCAGGCTGTTTACCGGTCGTGGCCTCATCAAGCCCACAGCAGAACAGCATACGCGGCCCCGAAGGTGGATAGCCCATGCTGATATTCTGTGTGGTGTCCCAGGCCGCCAGCCATACAAAACCGTTGTCTTCGCGAACACCGATTAGGGTACCACCGGCAGCATCTGTAGCGCCGTCCGGGAACGTGCTCTGGTTGGTCACAACGTCAACGAGACCATCCACAACGGTTACGCCTTCCATAACCGGATGGTTTGGCTCCAGGACGCGCATCGGCCCCGCCTCGTAGTGCCAGGTGTCACTGGCAGGCA
>CBFCYQ010000433.1:0-1899 GCA_965602205.1 uncultured bacterium
GCCAGGGCGTTTATCAGGGAGGGGAAGAGGTTGAGGGAGATGCCGCTGATGTTGAAGTTCTCGAGGGCGCGGAGAGTCTGGATACCGTATTTGTATTCATACGGAACTTCGCGCTCGCCAAGCAGATCGTGCTCGATGCGGGTGCGGCCGGAAATGTACTGGACGGCGACATTGACGACGCGGGTGCCGGCCTGGCGCATCCGGCGGCTGACGACCCGGGCCACGCGGGAGAGCATTTTGGTGGCGATGACTGGTTTTTCCTCGCAGAGTTTCCGGAAGCTGTCGCGGCTGATAGCGAGCGCGGTGGTCTTGAGCAGGGTTCGGGCCGAGGTGGAATGGGGGTAGTCATCCATGAGAGCGCCCTCGCCGAGGAAGTCGTAACGGCCAAAGAAGGCCAGGCGCTTTTCCTCGCCGAAAGGACTCTTTTTGAATAGCTCGACTTCGCCGCTGTAAATCATGTAGAGCCTTTTGCGGGGGCTGTTTTCGGCAAAGAGTATTTCCCCGGAGGCAAGTTCCATGACCTCTACGTGACGGGAAAACTCGGCCCGTTGGTCGTCGTCGAGGTCTTTAAACAGTTCGATTCTTTTGAGGAATTGGTTTATGGCTGATGGCTCCATATATATCTCTCTTTTTCTAATTAGTTTCTGCCGGAATGTTAAAACACGCGGGCCTGAGAAGCAACAGGGATATTTCCGGTCCGCATAATTTGCCCGGGAGCGGCGCTGGTGGGAAAATTTGTGCTTGACAGCCTGCCGGAAATTGAGTAACAGTTATTCAAGCTGTAGGCAATTTCAGCTATGTTTAATAATGTTTTCCCTTTAGAGGTGAGAATTTTTGTGTTGCTTCTGCCTCCAGAAGAGACATTATTGGACGCGTAGAAGCAAACCCAAAGCGAGAGGTTAAAATGCAAGGTAGTAAGCTCTATGTTGGGAATCTGGGCTACGCCGTAACGAACGAGCAGTTGCAGGAACTGTTCAACAATTACGGTGGGGTTAAAGAGGTCAACATCATCGAGGGCAAGGGCTTCGGCTTCGTTGAGATGACCGACACCGAAGCGGCCGAGAAGGCCAAAGAAGCGCTTGACGGTTCCGAGTTTGAAGGACGAACCCTGAAAGTTGACGAGGCCCGGCCGCCGAAAGACAGACAGAGAAGGGATTTTAGAAGATAAGATAGTACCAGACAAATAACAGGGGCGCCCGCGGAAAGACTCGTACTGGTAGTCGATTTCCACCGGGCGCTTTTTGTTTAATGCCGTTGTCAGATACTCCCGTTTAGTCCAATTATAACGCCCTGTACATCACTGGACAGATTATCCACTTTATAGCGGTAATCATCGCTGACGAATTCACCCTTGAGCTGCACATTCTCACTGACAAAAACGCCGACGCCGATCTGAAAGCGGGTCACACGCTGGTCGGTGCGTACGGGAAAATCGAGGATCGGTCGGGCCAGGCCCGGGTTGGGGACGGCTGCCGAGATGCCGCTGCCGTTGCCGTTGTGGTCATCGGGTTTCCAGCCGGAGACGCGCGCGGCGATATGCCAGCGCTCGATCTCGTAGCATAGCTCGCCCATCCATATCTGCACGCCATCCTCGGTGGCAGTATCGTCATCGCCGAAGGTCAGCTGCCCGTAATAGCCGTCCAGCAATATTCCTACCGGCGAATCGTAGCGGGCTTCGGTCATCCAGGCGGTAAGGTCGGTGGCCAGGCCGGATTCACCGGACAGGGAAGCATCATCGCTGACCATAAAGGCGCCGCCGAGCCGCATCTGGTCGTCCGGAAGCGGCCGCCAGCCGGCCCCGACAAGCACCTCGAAGTTGCCATCCGGGTTGGCGGAAGTAGCGTCGGTGCCGTTGGTGAGGGCAGCGGTGAAATCAACAGCGTCAGTGGCATAGGCGCC
>CBFCYQ010000434.1:0-1891 GCA_965602205.1 uncultured bacterium
ATACCGTCACCATCAAGGCCTCTCCCTTCACAATCTACCACGAGCTTGAGCCGGCTTACGTCCTGGGAGATTTTGCGCTTAAAGCTGCGGATTCGGGCTTCGTGATTGTACCGGACCGTCCGCTGGGCCTGGACCATCGCAGAGATACACATAGCACAAACCCGGATGGCAGCATGTGGCTGAGCAACGGAATTGGTTTCAGCTCTGACGTCGAGAACGACGGCGACCCCTTCGTAATATTCGACCTCGGCAGCGTCGTCGACCTGCGTACTATCAAAATATGGAACTATAATGAGGTCAACCTCACCGGCCGTGGTGTGAAGCAGGTCCGAATCACGGGTTCGGCCACCGGAAAGAATGGCTCGTTCACTATCCCGCTCGGCACATTTAATATCGACCAGGCAACGAGTGGCTCGGCCGGACCAGGCACCAATCCGGACTTCCCGGAGACACTCAGCATCGGCGCCACGGGTGTGCGGTACGTCAAGTTCGATATCCTATCAAACCACAATGGCGTGACTTTCCCCACCAGCGACGGCAGTAATGACAACGCATTTGTCGGCCTGAGCGAAGTCCGGTTTTTCGGGATACCGCCAAGCACTACGAAGTCGAAACAGATTTCCGCAGTCGCGATTCATAAAGTATCGAGCGAGTTGACAAGGAACTTTAACCGTCGTGCAGCCTTCTTGATAGACGACAGCGGCCTGAGCATCAACGGGTGGAACCAGCAGGGCCATCCCTTTTATGCAGCCGGCGTCCGGTATACACAGAAGTTCGAAGTTCCACGAACGAAAGGCAAATATCAAGTCCAACTGCCCCACTGGTATGGGAGCGTTGCGGAGGTTATCGTCAATGGCAAGCCGGCCGGTTATATCGGCTATCAGCCGTGGCAGTGTGATGTGACTCCGTTGGTCAAGCGCGGCACAAACGAAATCGAAATTATCGTCATCGGCACCTTAAAGAACACATTAGGACCGCATCACGCCGGCCAGACCCTCGGGGCCGCCTGGCCGAATATGTTTCAACGTGGACCGGAAACGGGGCCGCCTCCCGGCAATCAGTATCACACGGTTGGATACGGGCTATTCAAGCCCTTTGTGCTGAAAAACACGATTAAGCAGGCTCTCTGATAAGAATTCTACTTATATATAAAGTCCAACATAGCAACGGACGCCGGTCGAATATCTTTGACTGTCCCGTGCCATTGGAGCTTGTCACTCAAAATCCACCTTGATGATGAAGTTGCCGTCTCTTAATTCCATCTTTGTTTTCTCTACCCGCTGCTGGAAATGTTCCAGGTGCACCTTTATCTTTTTCGGCGGGTCGCGGCGTGGAGGAGTTATTTCAATGGTGGTAGAATCTCCATTTTTGACCATTTCCAGGGTCAAGCTGAGCGGCCCGTAGGAGGTGGGGATGTCCAGCATCTCTGTCTTGTTATCAGGCCGGGTCCAGGCGTGGGGCAGGCCGTGCAACAGATGCAGCTCGTCGCCCCGTTCGAGTATCAGCAAATGACGCACCATGCGGATGAATTCGGCACTGGCCCAGTTGTGTGGCATGTCGCCGACTTGATTTTCCTTTTGTCCCTGGGGATTCTGTTCCTCTCGCCAGCAGAGCAGGGGGCAGGCGTGGTTGCCAAAGGCGTAGAGTGTGGCGGCGGCCTTTTTGCCGTGATCGAGCCAAATGTGGGCATGGCCGTAGAAGGATGCAGCGTAATTCCAGATACCGTCAGGAAGCCAGCCGGTGCCGTAAATCAGGCCTTCCTGCTGGTTCGAGTCGAGCATAGATAATGTACCCAGCATCAGTTTGTCGTCAGGTTCAAAGATGCGGCCGGGAAAAATCGATTGGAGAAAGGCCCAGGCGCCGCGCTGAGGCAGTTGCACCTGTTCGCCCT
>CBFCYQ010000435.1:0-1888 GCA_965602205.1 uncultured bacterium
CCGAAGGTTCCGGCGAGAATGTCTTCCTGGTGCGCAAGGGAGCCTTGATCACGCCTACGTTCGCAGCTTCGATACTCCCCGGTATTACACGCAGTTCGGTGATTAAGCTGGCCGGAGACATGGGCTTGAAGGTCATCGAGCAGAACGTCCCCCGAGAGGCTCTTTACCTGGCTGACGAGGTTTTCTTCACCGGCTCCGCCGCCGAGATCACACCCATCTCCCGGATCGACAACATCCAGGTTGGCCGCGGCAAGTGTGGCCCGATCACCAAGCGCCTCCAGGAAGCGTTTTTCGGTATCATCAACGGCAAAGCCGAGGACAAGTACAGCTGGCTGACCTACGTTCCGGAATACAAGGGAGTGCCAGCCTGAATGAAGATCGCTGTCGGATGTGATCACCGGGGTGTCGGCTACAAAGAAAAGGTCAAGGCGATTCTCGGCAAGCTGGGCCACGAAGTCGTGGATTTCGGCACGTATACCGAAGAGTCGGTTGACTATCCTGATTTCGGCATAAAGGTGGCCCGGGCGGTCCGGGACGGTGTTGTCGACTACGGCATGACGGTCTGCTGGACCGGCAACGGCATGAACATGGTGGCCAACAAAATCAGGGGTGTTCGCGCGGGACTGGCTCTGAATCCGGAAATGGCGGAACTCACGCGTCTGCACAACGACGCCAATGTCCTGACTTTGTCACAGAAATATACTCCCGACGACCAGCTCGAAGAGATAATCAGAAAGTTTCTCGAGACGAAGTTCGAGGGCGGGCGGCATATTCCCCGGGTGGAAAAAATCAGCAAGGCTGAAGGAACATAACCCGTGCCGGCGCCTTTGGCCGGCAGAATCCGACGCATACGAACGGGCAGCACCAGCGCTGCCCGTTCTTTATTTTCCCCATTTCATACCCGCTAGTCCAAAAAAGAACCGGCCGCCCCCACCGCCGCCGTTGACCCGCACCCGGAATTTAGTTACATTTCCTGACAAATGGTAAACTGATGGAGTAAACTATGTCATACCTTAAACAGACCGACCCTGAGATATATGACGCGATGGTCAGCGAGACCAATCGCCAGTACAGCAAACTGGAACTCATTGCCTCCGAGAACTTCGTGTCCGAGGCGGTGCTGGAAGCCGCCGGGGGGGTGATGACCAACAAGTACGCCGAGGGCTACCCCGGTAAGCGTTACTACGGCGGCTGTGAATTCGTCGACGTTGCCGAGGACCTAGCCCGTGACCGGCTCAAACAGATTTTCGGCTGTGAGCATGCCAACGTCCAGCCGCACTCGGGTTCGCAGGCCAATATGGCCGCCTATTTCACTGTCCTGAAGCCCGGCGATAAAGTTATGGGCCTGGACCTGTCGCACGGCGGGCATCTGACGCACGGCCACCCCATCAATTTCTCCGGAATTCTCTACGATTTTGTCGGTTACCAGGTGGAAAAGGATACCGAAGTCATCGACTATAACAAGCTTGTCGAGACGGCGAAGCAGGTCAAGCCGAAGATGATCGTCGCCGGAGCCTCGGCCTACCCGCGCGCGCTGGATTTTGAGCGCATCCGGGAAGCCTGCGACGCTTGCGGGGCCTACATGATGGTCGATATCGCCCATATCGCGGGACTGATCGCCGCCGAGTTGCACCAGTCACCGATACCGTATGCCGATTTTGTGACCTCGACTACCCACAAGACCCTGCGCGGCCCGCGCGGCGGCATTGTCATGTGCAAGGAGCAGTATGCCGCCGACCTCGACCGCACCGTCATGCCCGGTATCCAGGGCGGCCCGCTGATGCACATCATCGCCGCCAAGGCGGTCGCGTTCAAAGAGGCCATGACCGACGAGTTCCGAGCCTATCAGAAAAGGATTGTCGAAAACGCCGTCACTCTGGCCGAAGGG
>CBFCYQ010000436.1:0-1866 GCA_965602205.1 uncultured bacterium
TTCAGTTCGTGCATGGAAGGTCGCGGCTACACGGTGAAGTAAGTTGACTGGAGTATTGGATGGAAAATCGAAAGGAGCTTGGCATGAACAAAATCAAATTTATGGGTTTAGCCTTTTTAGGTCTTATTCTCACACCGCTCTCAAGTTCAGCCGGCCCGTTCGACGGTTCAGTTCCGTTGCTTTGTGCCGTTATTCAGATTGTCGAGTGTGGCGCTGGTGGGGAGTGTTATCCGGTTCAGCCTGAGATTGCGAATATCCCGCGATTTCTGAAAATCAACTTTAAAAACAAGACGATCTCGGCCACCGAAGAAAGCGGAAGAAAGGAAACGAGCCGGATAAAAAATATCGAGCGCGCCAAGGGGAATTTGATCCTTCAGGGCTCAGAAAACGGTCGTGGATGGACCATAGTCATTTCAGAAGAAACAGGGAAGATGTCTGCAACAGTTTCCGATGACCGGGCAGGATTCGTCGTATTTGGTGCGAGCACAACGTTTTAGCGATGTGGCCATTTGTGGGATTTTTGAACCGCCATTTAAATAAAAAACTTTCTTAAAAGGGTTCTTCAAAGATTGGATCGGGGTCGAGGGCGGCGTTGGACCCGGCTTCCACGGCCTCGGCGTCGGGCTCCGAGGTCCCGGTCTTCACTAGCTCTTAGAAATCTGGCCGAACTAAAAAGTAGAAGGAGGAAAAAGCATGAAAACATTTAACGTCAGGATGGCCGTAGCATTGAGCGCCCTTGCGCTGCTCGCAGTGACAGCGACCGTCTCTTCAGAAGTTCGAGCACAATCACCCATGGTGGATCCGGGCGCCGTGCAGATCCTGCAGCGGATGACCGACTACCTCAGCAGTCTGAAAAAGTTCAGCGTGCATACGCAGAATACCTTAGAGGACTTGCTCGAATCAGGACACAGGGTCGATTTCGACATCTCGGCGAATGTGATCGTCAGCCGGCCGAACAAGCTGCATGCCGAGCGTAAGGGCGATCTGATCGACCAGGTTTTCTACTACGACGGTAAGACGCTGACGCTGCACAACCCGTCTGAAAAGGTCTATGCCACGGAGCCTGCACCCGGGACGATCGAGGAGCTGCTCGACTTTGCGCGCGAGTCCCTCGGGCTCACCGTCCCGGTCGCCGACCTGGTTTACCGCAACGCCTTCCCGCTACTGATCCAGGATGTGAACTTTGCCAAGGTTGTCGGCAAGGCCGTCATCGGCGGGGTCAAGTGCGATCATCTGATCTTCAGCCGCCCGGGCGTTGATTTTCAGGTCTGGATCGCCGACGGCGGTCAGCCATTACCGTACAAGTATGTCGTCACCGACACAGGAACCCTTGCGCGGATAAGCATCACAACGGTCATGAGCGACTGGAACGTAGCTCCGGCCGTGGCCGACAGACGGTTCACCTTCGTACCGCCTCGGAAGGCCAAGCGTATCGATTTCATGCCACTCTAAACAAGCAGCGAGTCCAATCGCTGACACCAAAAGGAGTAAGCAAATGAAGAATATACTCAAAATTGCAGTGCTATCTACTGCCCTTGCCTCGATGCTCATCGTCGATTTACCGTTTCGGCAACTGCAACTGGTACCTGAAGCAGATGCGATCCTTGGCGTTCGGCGCCGGGCCTTCCGCAGGGGCGTGATCATCGGGGAATCCGCCGCCGCCTCAACAAGTGCGGCGGCGTCCCAACAACACGCGGCGGCTGCCCAGCAACAGGCTGCCGCTGCGGCGCCTCCCCCTCCGCCGCCTGCGAGCACCGGAAAACCATTGCCCATAGGCACCGTCGTTCCCAACCTCCCCGCGGGTGCCACCGCCACAACGGTTGGCGACGTGGAGTACTACCACTCCGGCGGCAACTACTATCGCGC
>CBFCYQ010000437.1:0-1863 GCA_965602205.1 uncultured bacterium
CTGACTCTTTACCACCTGGAGGAAATGACATACGGTGAAATCGCCGGGATTATGGATTTACCCATGAATACTGTCAAAAGCCATCTCTTTCGAGCGAGGAGAGCGCTCAAGGAAAAGCTGATGTCGAAGTTTCTACTGGAGGATTTATGTCGATAGAGCATCTGACCGATGAAGAAATGCAGAGATATCTGGACGGAAATATATCTGTCGAAAACGACGAGATCAGAGGTCACCTCGAGATCTGCCAGACCTGTCAGGATGCGCTCGAACTGTACCGACAGGTTTACGCCGGGCTCACCGATGACCGGGATCTGCTGCTTCCGGGAGATTTTGCTCGCAGGGTCACGAGAGAACTGGAACCGCACGAGCGGGCCAGGCGGTTGCCTGAAATAACCGGTGTTGCCGCCGCGGGCGCCGGTCTCGTTCTGTCGGCGGTGGTGCTGTATCTTCTGGTCGGATGGCAGCCGATTCTCGCCTTTTTCTCGAATCTTTCATTATCAAGACCGCCTTTCCTGAATACATTTGTCGATGCTATCGGGGGCCAGTTGGCATATCTGAACGGCGGCCTCACAATCGTCCTGTCGGGGGGGATAGTACTGTTTTTCTATGGCGTAGTCGACCGCCTGCTGAAGGCTAAGGTCAGACACATTTAGGCGCTTGTCGAGCGCGACCCGGGGGGAGGCCGCGATATGGTGTGATACCCCGCACCGCTGATGCATTCATGGGCAGACCGGCGGGGCAGGGCCTGAAGGAATCCCAAACAAGTACGCAATCAGGTAAGAGACATCGGAGACATTGGTCTTGTCTTCCGGGTCACCGTTGGCGTTCCCTTCAATGGGGCACGGAGGCTCCGCACCCTGAGGGATACCGAAAAGATAGTCTACCAGATAACTAACATCGGACACATTCACTTTGTCTTCGGAATCGCCATTGACATTTCCCCGAATTACCAGACAACAGCAGGCATCGCCGATATCATCGTTGTTGGTGTCCTCCTGCCCGGGGTTGTAAACGTCCGGACAGTTGTCGGTAGCGACAGGAATCCCGTCACCGTCCGCATCGAGAACGGACGCCACAGCGTCACGGGCGTTAATGTGCCGGAAGTAATAACCGCTCAGAGGGTCATAGATATTCTCGCCGGTGTTCCACATGGCGTAATAAAGCTGATCGGGTGTCATGGTCGGGTCGGCCTCGAACAGGAGTGCCGCCAGACCGGCCACGTGGGGAGCGGCCTGTGAAGTCCCGGTGTAGGTCGCCAGACCGCCGCCGATGTAAGAGGAGGTGATAGGTCTTCCCGGGGCCAGAAAATCGAGCAGGAAATTGCGGTTACTAAAGCAGGTTATTTGTTTGGCATTGGCCGGATCGTCAAAGCACGGGGGCCAGCTTCCGCCGAAAATATCAAGCCAGGTGCCGGAATTCGGCTCACGGCCCAGGTTGGAGTCAAAACTGGCGCCGACCGAGATGGCCGTGCCGATACAGGCCGGGGCCGACATCCGATTGAAATCTCCATCGTTGCCCGATGATGCGACCAGCAGGACGCCCATGTTTCTAAGAGTATTCACGGCGGTTGCCATGGCCGTCTGGCTCGCTGAGCAATCTGATGTGTAGAGAGCCGTAGAACCCAGGCTGGCGTTTATCACCGAAATATTCAGAGTACCATTATTGGCAATAATCCAGTTCAAAGCCGCGGTCCAGTCGGACAGCCACCCGGAACCATCGGCCTTGAGAACTTTAATAGCGACAAAATCACACTGAGGAGCCATACCGAAGCTGCCGGTAGCGGCGGAACTGCCTGTTACACCGGCGCAATTGGTGCCATGGCCGTTGTCGTCCTCGGCCCCCGGTCCAACATCACCGCCGGCA
>CBFCYQ010000438.1:0-1847 GCA_965602205.1 uncultured bacterium
CTGCGCCTGGTTTTGGCGCATGTCGATTTCCATCGACGCCTCAAACGCCAGCGTCTCCACCTTCTCCTTGCCCGTATCCAGCCGCCGAATCTTACCCCCCTCCAGGTAGAACAGCGCCTTCGAATCCGACGTCATACGCAGGTGCCTCTTGGCCTTCCCCGAATGCGTCAACTGCTTCAAATCCGGGTCCTCATCATCGGCATTGACCGACCATATCTCCGGCTTGCCCAGTATCGAGGCCACGAAATAATACTTCTTGCCGTCCGGCGAAAGCACCGGGTTCTCGCTCGACGCCTCCAGTTCGAACGCCTTGACTCGCCGCGTCTCTATGCGCTGCAGATCAATCGTAACCGCTGCCGGCTCCTTTTTCTCCTTGTCGCCCTCTTTTTTCTCTTCCTTGGGTTTGTCGATAAAAAGGCTGTCAAACGACGACTCCACGAACTCCACCGGTTTGGGCATCAGGTCGATCTTGTACGTCTCACTTTTGCCGTCCGAATAAGAACTGAAATACACCTGCTTGCCGTCGTGCGAGAAGCGCGGACGGTAATTGTATCCGGAGAACCGCGAGAGGTTATGCACCGTCCCGTCCAGAGTGACCGCATAGATATCCGTCTCGTAGGTCGGCCCCGCCATCGTAAACGCCAGCCATTTCGAATCCTGCGACCAGCCATACTCTATGGTCGACTCGATAGCCAGATCGAGCAGATTTCCCTTAACCCATACCTCTTCTTTGCCGCTTGCCAACTCCCGCCGCATTATCTTGTCGACGCCCCGGTAATACGCGACATACTTGCCATCGGGCGAGACCAGCGGCTTGACCTCGTTCTCCTCCGCATCCGTCAAACGCTCCTCTTTCAGACTGGTCACATCGGCCGCATAAATGTCGTAGTTGCCGTTGCGATCGGATGAATAGTACAGCGTCTTCGAATCGCTCCCCCAGACCGGGTAGCGCTCCCGCGCCGATGTAAACGTCACCCGCTTGCCGCGTTCGGGTTCCTCCGCCGGAAGGACAAACACCTCGCCGTGGATTACCGCCGCAATCTTCTTTTCATCCGGCGACAGCGAAAACCACTCCACGTCCTTGTTGAAGGTCTTCTTCTCCACCAGGTTCTGCTTTTCGTCGGTGCTGATACTTATAGCGACTTGTCGCGGTTGCCCGCCGGCCGGGTCCATTACCCACACGTGCATGCCCTGCTCGAACACCAGCATCGTCCCCTGCGGGTTGGCGTTGAGCCACTGCACGCCATCGCCGGCGAACTCAGTCAATGACACCGGCTCGCCGCCCGAGGCCGCCAGTTTCCACACCTGTCCCCAGTCGCCATAGCACGCGACAAAATATATATCGCCGTTGTCGCTGTTCAGAATCGGCCAAACCTCGTGGCGCGGGTCACTGGTCAGCCGTTTCGAAATAAACTCTTCCTCCGAACGGTCCTGGATATAAATATCGGCGTTGCCCGACGCCCGCAGATCCCGCCGCCACCAGCGCGACAGCCCCGATCCGGTATTGTACACTAAATGCTTGCCGTCGGCCGTAACGCGGCCGTTGTACTCCTGCTCATAGGCATAGCCGGTGAGCTTGACCGGCATCCCGCCGTCGATGGACACTTTGAATATATCGCGCCAGCTTTCGCGCGACGATGTGAACAGCACGCTGTCCCCTCCGGGAAACCACCCCGAACCCATATCGGTCGCCGAGTGAAACGTAAGCTGCCGCGCCGCCCCACCCT
This sequence comes from uncultured bacterium, assembly GCA_965602205.1. Classification (GTDB taxonomy): domain Bacteria; phylum Zixibacteria; class MSB-5A5; order GN15; family FEB-12; genus DAOUUR01. Next base: position 1,728 of record CBFCYQ010000438.1, read on the forward strand.
CTACGGGTATGACAAACACGTCATAATTGTTGAAACGCCGCGAACTGAAAAGAAGCATAGTCCCGTCCGGAGAGAAATGCGGGCGTACGTCTTCCGCTTCGTGCACCGTCAGCCGCCGTG
>CBFCYQ010000439.1:0-1836 GCA_965602205.1 uncultured bacterium
GAAACTCGGCGAGCATGCCGGCTGGTGCAAGCATACGAACTTCGAACTCGATACCCACGTGCCGATGATTCTCAGCGTGCCGGGAATGAAAACCGCCGGCAAGCGCACCAGGGCATTTACCGAGTACGTCGATATCTATCCGACTCTCTGCCATGCGTGCGGGCTGACAATCCCCTCTCACCTGGAAGGCCGCAGCATGATGCCGCTTCTCGACGACCCCGAGCGTCCGTGGAAAAAAGCCGCCTTCAGCCAGTATCCAAGAGGCAGAGTTATGGGCTATACCATGCGCACCGAACGCTTCCGATATACCGAATGGCGGGACAGAAAAACGAACAAATTGATGGCCCGTGAATTATACGATCACGAGAAGGACCCGCAGGAAAACGTCAACGCCGTCGATCAGCCGGAATACGAACGGGACATTCGGCGGCTGGCCGGCATGTTAAAAAGAGGCTGGCGTGCCGCCGTGCCGTAGGGGCAAGCCCATGTGGTCGCCCGGGCGTTGATATTGACAGGACGGGGCAATCAGCGTGGATCGCCCCGACCGTGTCAATGGCACGACTACATATTGTTGGCTTGTGCTTTTTCCTTTTGCTTCTGTCTCTTCAGCCGCTCCTGCTCTTTGATCTTCGGGATGACGTCCTCGAATATCGATTTGGTCTCAAGCAGGTGTTCTTTCGGCATCACGATCTGAAACGCCAGATTGCCCGCTTCGGTAGTCCGGCCGGCAAAGGCGATGTTGCTTTCGGTCGGTGCGTCAAACTCCGACACCTCTGCCCCCGCAGCGGTGGCCATAAAACCGGCGACCATCTGCATGTAACGGGCAAAATTGAAAGTGCCGACTACATCGGCCTTGTCACTGTTACCGAGCACCTCCAGCGCCGCCTTCATCTGCGAACTGACTTGTTTGGGGCCTCCCGCCCTGACCTGGTCGATCAGCTCACGGATCATCCCGTCGGCATCTCCGCCGAGTGTATACACACAGTTTCCTTTCTCAAAAGCCCACCGGTAATCCAGACCATCGCCGAACATCTTCTCGAACATCTTAGACATCTCGGCCTGCATCGGGCCGTCGCCGCCAACCTTGATTCCCACTTTAGCGGCACCGATTCGGACACCTTTATAGTTACCGGTGTCCTGTTCGACCTCGACGTCCATTTCCATGCCGAAGCCTTTGTACAGATCGGCAAGTACACCTCCTTCTCCCATCAATTTCATTTCCTCTTCGAGCACCTGCCCGAACGCCGCCTGGTCTCTGACTTCGATGACGTACTTGCCCGTGAACGGCATCGAATCCTTGTCATTGACGCCAAACGTGATGGCCAACGAATCACCCATCGCGTCGATCCCTTTGGTGATGAGTTTCTCCAGATGTTCTACGTCCGCCTCGCTCATCCCTCCGGGTATCATCTTGCCCATGAGCTTGAAGAGGCCCGCATAGGTGGTTTTTAGATTTTCGCGGTCGACTTTGCCGGCCACGTTAAACATCGCACCGTTTTCGAGGTAGCCCAGCATATGGTCGAGGTCGCCCTCGAGTGGCTCGCCTACGACCGCCGCCATCATGGAACCAGGCACGGGTTTGAGACCCAGGGTCACGCTGCACGCTTCGGCGCTCGGCGCCACCGCCAGCGTAACGTTCTCGGTCCCCTCAAGCACCGTCTTCAAGATACCGCCGTAGAAATCGAATATGCCGGCTATGGCGGCAGGATCCATCGGCAACTCTTCGCCGCTCTCTTGGGCCTTCTCCAACTGACCCTTCATCATCTGGAGCCCGCCGAAGACCATCGGCTGGATCATTGGAGAAGCCTGCTTGACGTTCAAATACACCCATACCGG
>CBFCYQ010000440.1:0-1836 GCA_965602205.1 uncultured bacterium
GCTCGCCCCCTATATGGCCAATCTGGTCGTATCGGAAGACCTGGAAGCCGCCGGTGCCGGCAAGGGCGACATTTTCATTGAGCGGATTTTTCATTCACTGCGCCCGTATGGCGGCACCGCCTGTTTTTCGGTCCCGCAGAGGAAACATACCGCGATTTTCAGGCGAACTATCAAGTCGGAACTGCCCGGCTGTGAGATTGCAAGTTCGGGTGAATTTATCAGATTGACCCGAGTCGGCCCGCTACCTGATTCGGCGGATTGGACCCATCAGTACGGCGACTCCGCCAATACCGTGATGTCCGGCGACAAAGCTGTCAAGGCTCCGCTGGGGCTTCTATGGTTCGGGGGGCCGTCGAATGACAAGATTTTGCCGCGTCACGGCCACGGACCATCGCCGCAGGTCGTTGCCGGCAGGCTGTTCATCGAAGGGCGAAACATGATTCGGGCGGTTGACGTCTATACCGGCCGGCTGCTGTGGGAGCGACAGTTCGAAGACCTCGGCAAGTTCTACGACAACACCTCACACCAGCCGGGCGCCAACGAGATCGGCAGTAACTATGTCTCTGTTTCGGACGCTGTGTATATCGTTTATGGAGACATGATCCACGTTCTCGATCCGACTACGGGCAGAACGACGAAAGAATTCTCGATGCCGGGTGAAGACAAACCCCGCTTCGGCTCGCTGGCCATCTGGGAAGACCTGCTGCTGGCAACTTCCTCGCCGCTTCATGTTCCGCTGATAGATGGAACAGGGCGTATAATATTACCCAAAGACAGCAAGCCGATAATCGGAAAGGGCTCCGACTGGAAATATCTGGCCGGCACTCATCCCCGCGGCGAGTGGGCCAGGCCGGACTTTAATGATGAAAAGTGGCCGACCTCACCGGCGGGATTCGGCTACAGAGACGACGACATCAATACGACCCTGAAGAATATGAGAAACCGCTACTCGGTCGTATATCTACGCAGATCGTTCGAGTTGCCCGAGCCGGATAAGATCGCCGAGCTTGGATTGGTGGTCAAGTACGACGATGCCTTTATCGCCTACCTTAACGGCAGGGAAATCCTCCGCGTAAACGTCTCCGGAGGCAGCGGCCGAAGAGTATCGGATGTCGAAAAGCACGAAGCCGATAACTGGGAATATTTCAAGATCGATAACCATGCAGCTTTTCTGCGTGACGGAACGAACGTGCTGGCAATCGAAGGACATAACGAAGATATTGACGGCAGCGATTTTAGTCTCCACCCCTACCTGGTCGCTGCGCCCAATGAAAAATCCGGGATCGACAGGAATGCCGGAAGCTTCGGCCTGAACAATGTCACCGGCGTGACGCTGAACGCGGATTATGCTTCCAGCAGCAAAATGCTCATTGCCATGGATCGCCACACGGGTAAGGTTCTCTGGCGACGCAATGCAGAACACTCCTTCCGTCACAACGCTATTGCAATGGCGGCCGGAAAAGTCTTCTGCATCGATGGCATGAGCGACGCCAAGCTCGCCACCTTAAAACGCCGGGGGCTGAACTTCGAAGAAGGACATGCGCTATACGCGTTAGATGCACGGACGGGAGAACTGATTTGGCAGACAAATGAGGGCGTTTTCGGTACATGGCTGGCTTATTCAACCGAGTATGATGTCCTGCTTGAAGCGGGCAGCCGATCCGGTGACAGAGCGGAAGATGAAGTTGACAGGGGCATGACAGTGTACAGGGGAACCGACGGAAAAGTGCTCTGGAGAACCGATGACAGGTATAAAGGACCGCCTATACTCTACCATGACTGGGTCATAACTCAAACCGGTGGCGGCAGCGGCTCTGCCGCCGCCGAGGCGAAGGT
>CBFCYQ010000441.1:0-1831 GCA_965602205.1 uncultured bacterium
GCGAGAAGGAGCCGCCGTCGTAGCGGTCGTTGCCTTCAAAATCCAGCAGCAAACCTACCGAGAAAAAACCGGAGCCAAAAACAAAATCGGATTGACCCCGATAAGAATCATCACCGCTTAAGTCAATTATGATGGTGCCGTGAGGATGGTCCGGGTCCGACGACAGATCGTAAACATCGTCGCCGCCGAAATCAAAAATGAACTTGAACTCGCCGGTGTAGTAGTCGTTGCCGGTGCCGCCGATTCTCCATCCGGCCTGCCTGCCCAGGTAGGAATTCTGGTCGGCGTCATCCGGGAGATACCCGACTCCTTCGAGAACCTGGGCGGGGCTAATCTGCCCGGAAGCAAGAAGGCGCCTGATGTTCTTGATTTCGGCCATCAACTCCCGCAGGCAATCAATCCCGGCCGCCACAATCGGATCTTTGTCAATCCTGGTCCCGAAGGTGATAAATTCTTCGCAGTAACCTTCCTCTACTTTCTCCAGGGAATCAATCGCCTCCACTGAAAGATACTCCTCGTCCTCGCCGATAACGATCAGTTCCTTGAATTGCTTCTTGAGAAAGACCCGCTGTCCGGCCGACAACAGGGCCAGCGACTTGTCAAGGGAGCGGGGAAATATGATGTCGATATAAACGGCGGCACGGGTCAAAAGCTGGTTTAAGCTTATATCGTTATAATAGATGTTGTACAGGCGCTGGATTTCGGAGATGTCGGCCGTGTACGGCCGGGACCGCTGCGTCTGGTATTCGCCCCGGAGGTCCTGGAAAAGCACCCCGGCTATGATCTCCGGCTGAGCTTTTACGTGAGCGCCCTTCAGTGAAGCCGCGTAGTCAATCATGTCCAGAGGCGCCCGCATAAGCCTGGCGACTATCTCCAGGCGAAATGAATCCGGCTCGGTGTAATCCGAGCGGTAGGAGATGTCATCCGGCTTGAGTCCGAGATAATCAGTCAGACAGGTCAGCCCGAACTCCTCCGGAGCCAGGGAGCTGTCGGGTGCCTGACCTGCCAGAGACAGCGGCAGGGCCAGCAGGCAGGCTGTAACCAAAACTCGGATCATAACAACCTTAAGTAGTTCTCTAATCAATTCTGAAGCAACCATAAATATAGGGCGGACTTCCTTCCCGGTATTATATCGGAGGCGTCGGGCCCGAATGTTTGAAATAATTAATAAAAAAAGGCGCCTTCACAGAGGCGCCTTTAAGATTCACAGATCCGCTTTAGTTCGTAACGTCGTCCAGAGTTACCTGGAGGTTACCGGCCTGGTCAATCTGCCAGGTGTCTATCGTGGCATCATCATCGAGGTTAGCGGTGGCTACGCAGGTGAAAGTATTTTGGGCAGCGGTCATCGCGTAGCTGTAGACGGCTGACGCCATAACCTCAACACCAATCTGAGGGAAACTACCGGCGGCCGCGGCAACAGCGCCGTTGTCACCATAGGTGCCCTGGGCCTGGCGGAAGGTGCGCTGCATGGTGTAGATCTGCTTCAGAAGCTGCTTGGCTTCCGACTGCTTCGACTTGGTCGTCGCCTGCATGAAACGCGGAATGGCCAGAGCGGCCAGAATACCAATGATCACGACAACGATCATCAACTCGATGAGGGTGAAACCCCGCTGACGATTGTGGAACTTCGAAAACATAGCTACCTCCTACAGGTTTTGTTATTGGTTTCAGACTTTTCTATCCATCCGTTGCTAGCTATATCGGCAAAGCGTGTGCCTTTATCCGCGACTTTTTTTGAACACTTACCCCTATGGCTAATCTCTTTGCGGGCAGCACAATACCACCTCCTTGCTTCTTACTGTGGTTCCGTCCCCTCACTTTTGATTCGGTA
>CBFCYQ010000442.1:0-1831 GCA_965602205.1 uncultured bacterium
CCTGACCGCGGCGGCGCTGGAGGCGTATCGGTCGCTGCCTGCCCGGGACCTTTTCGACGTGGAATACGCGGAGTTGGAGCAGACAGGATTGCAGGGGCAGGGTGAGTTGCCGATGTTTGCGGGTGAGGTCGCGCTGGTCACGGGCGCGGCGTCGGGAATCGGCAAGGCGTGCGTGGAGTCCTTCCTGGCGCGCGGCGCAGCGGTCGTCGGGCTGGACGTGAATCCAGGCATCGTGCACATGTTTGATCGGGACGACTTTCTGGGTGTGTACTGCGACGTCACTGACGAGGATGGTGTTTGCCAGGCGTTGGAAACGGCGGTCAGGACCTTTGGCGGCCTGGACATATTGTTTCTGAACGCCGGCATCTTCCCGCCCAGTTGCCCAATCGAGTCATTGCAGGTGTCCGACTGGCACAAACCGTTGCGCGTGATCGTAGATGCCAACGTGGTGTTGATGCGCGAGGCCCATCCGTTGCTCAAGGCCTCGCCACGGTACGGGAGAGTGGTGATTATGGGCTCACAGAGGCACCTCGCGCCGGGGCCCGGCACAGTCGCATATTCGGCCTCGAAGGCGGCGCTGGTTCAGCTTGCGCGCGTGGCGGCGTTGGAGTGGGGAAAGGACGGCATACGGGTCAACATCATCAATCCAGGTCGCGTGTTTGGCACGGGAGTATTCACCGAGGACGTGTTGCGCGAGCGCGCTGAGTACTATGGCATAACCGTGGAGGAGTACAAAAAGGACAACCTCTTGCGGGTGGAGATCACAAGCCGCGACGTGGGAGAACTGGCGGCGGAGATGTGCGGGCCGTTGTTTGCCAAGAGCACCGGCCTGCAGGTGCTGATTGACGGCGGCAGCGACCGTGTGATTTGAGAGTGACCGTGTTCACCAGACTAGAGGAATCTCTGCACCCGAACGGTGAGATTCTTCGATGTCAAAACTAGCATATAGGGTACAAGAAAATCGTAGCAAGTGGCATCAGCAAGGTCTGCTATTATACCTCTATGGGCATCGGAGCGAGCAACGATATCGGAAGGATGTTTGCGGAGGCCGGTTCAGACACCATCGTGTATCACGCGATCATCTCGCGGGCTGTCGATTACTTTAGCACAGAGACGAAGCGGCTGATCGACGTCGTGGGATGTGCCGGGGTAGCAGGATAGTCCGCTGTGGACATCGCTATCCTGCTGCAGGACGTTATCCTGCTGGAAGGCTGTCATCCTGAGCCTGTCGAAGGATCTCATCAGGACGTCCTACTTCTGGTGGCGCAATAAACGGAATGCGTGTATGCTATGGCGAGAAAGGGGGTGGCGAGGCACGAAAACGCATGGTGAGAGATGGATGCGCGCATCGTTCTCGACGTGAGCAGGTATAGAGGGCATGCACTTGGAAGCGGGGTGGAGCAGGCTCCATCCGAAAGCAGTACATATCCAAATATACTGAGGAGGAACAACAAGTGGACGAGAAGAAATTGAGTCGACGCGATTTTCTGCGCTTGAGCGCACTGACTGCAGCAGGCACAGCTCTGGCGGCGTGCGGTGGGCCGGCACCGGCTCCCGAGACAAAAGAGCCGGAAGCGCCGGCCGAAGCGCCCCCGGTCGAAGCGGTGACGCTGGACATCATGTCGCTGGCCGAGTACGAGGGACCGTACCGCGAGGTGTGGAACGTGTTCCAGGCCAGCCACGAGGGGATCAACGTCAACGTGTTCTCGATCAACGAGGACACGGCGGCCGCGCACGAGGCCAAGGTGGCGGGCGGGTATCTGCCGGCGATCGAGCTGACCCAGGAGATGCAGATCTTTTTCGACAAGAACAACTATGAGATGGCCGTCGA
>CBFCYQ010000443.1:0-1827 GCA_965602205.1 uncultured bacterium
ATGTTGTTCCGGCTTTATGGCCCCGAACAGGCTTGGTTTGATAAGACCTGGAAACCGAGTGAGATTGAGTTGGTGAAATGAAATTAGGTTCAAAGGTTCAAACCCGAACTTTTAATTATAGAAAGGAGAAACAAAAATGAAAACGAAACAACTATTTACATTGATTCTGGCTTTATTGATGGCGGTCAGCCTGGTGAGCACCGCCGGGGCGAAGCAACAAATTCCCAAACAACAGAGTGAAAAAGAGTTTCAGAGCCTGATGCCGCTTACTGGCACGGTCAAGACCATGGCTGGCGACTTCAAGCTCGACCACAGCTTTCCGGCACCGGGAGAAGCGGAGAAGATCTACGACCTCATGGACCACCAGCGGGCCACGCAACTCTACCTCTGGGGCCTGCCGATCGTGGGAATGACGCGCTGGCACACGGGCTATTTGAACAATTACAAGGATTACGATTACAACAAGATCGTCGCGGTCAAAACCTTCAATGAGCGCCGCGGGGTGCTGACCGCAAACGAGACCACGGATTATTTTTGGGGTTTCGGTAACACCCGGAAAAGCGCGGTGATCCTGGAGATACCGCCCGGCGTAGCCGTAGGCATGATCTGTGATATGTGGGAACAGAGTCCGGGCGATTATGGCATTTTCGGTCCGAATGACGGTAAAGGCGATCTGGTGGCGGTCGTGGGGCCCAACACACCGGCGGACATGGTGCCGGAGCAAAGCGACGATTTGCGGATCCTGGAAATTGGTACCGACCAGTGCTACTGGCTCTTCCGGTTGGTTGGTACACCGGACGAGGTCAAGGCGTTCACTAACAAGCTGAAGATCTACAACTACGGAGACAGGCCGACACTTGTCGACATCATCCCGGGCGAGGACAAGTTCACGGCCGAGTACCAGCCGCGCGGTCTGGCCTACTGGGAAATGCTCCACACGGCCATCAACAGGGAGGTGGTCCAGGATCGCGACCGCTTCTTTATGTATTGGCTGCGCCAGCTCGGCATCGAGAAGGGCAAGCCGTTCAAACCGACCGAGCGCCAGAAGAAAATTCTCATCGACGGCGCCACGACCGGCGAGCTGATGGCCAAGACTTTGGTGTACAACGAGCGGATGGAAGGCGTGCTCCGACAGAACAACTGGCGCATGATCCTCGGCGGCACCTGGGGCGACGGCCAGAAATACACCAACCGGATGAGGTACTGGGATGCCTTCGACCCCCGTGCCCGCTACACCTATGAGGCGATCACCACCTCCCCGGCCATGACCATGCCCAAGCCGGGCAAGGCCCAGCTCTACATCGGCAAATTCGAGGATGAAGACGACCAACGCCTGCGGGGCGAGAACAACTATGTGATCCGCGTTGAGAAGGACGTGCCCGCGAAGCTGTTCTGGTCGATCGTCGTCTACGACGCGGACACCCGCTGCATTATCGACAACCGTCAGGGCGCCGCCGGAGGCAAGGCCACGGCGGGCAGCAGGACCAAGGGCATCAGAAAGAACGCCGATGGTTCCTACTACGTGCTGCTGGGGCCGGATGCACCGCCAAAGGGTTGGGAAGCCAATCACGTGCAGACGCTGCCTGGGCGCGGCTGGTTCCCCTACTTTCGTATGTATGGCGCCACTGAAAAGGCGTTCAATGACGAATACAAGTTCCCGACCGTCAACAAGGTCAAGGAATTCTCGGAATACATCAAATAGAAAGGTCGAGGCGGGTGCTGTGTGTACCCGCCTTGAACGGCTTTCTGCGGAAGGGAGAACATCAACATGAAAAAACGAATCCTGCTCATTTTGGCGCTGGTCGGCTTGACGACTGCTGTGTTTGC
>CBFCYQ010000444.1:0-1809 GCA_965602205.1 uncultured bacterium
ATTCCATAATAGTTGTCCCAGCCTACGTGGCTTATGATGGGTTTGCCGTGGCCGAAATCCAGACCGGGTCCCTGATAGCTCGACTTCAGTGTCAATACCGGCTGGCGAGACATATCCCGGTTTGCCTTGTCTATCCACTTGGTTGGTCCCTGGGGGATGTCAAGATAAAGCGTAAGGTCCGTCGCCGCAGGGCTGCCATACCGGCCGGCAAAGAGATATGTATCATGTGCTCCCGAAGGTGGCCACACCCAGTCCTGTTCATATTTTCTATAGAAGCGCACATAAACGGTATCTTCACCGGCTAATTTACGGTGCATCCATTGTGGGCTGACAGTGCCCTTCGGCTGTACCATCTCAAGGCTGTGCTCGCCCACCGCCGCTTCATTGCCGGTAATGTGCATCAGCTCCGTGTACCCTCGCAGGTCATAAAAGCCCCCCGTCTTTCCAGAGCCAACTGTAGGGATTTCACCTCCTTCGAAACCTTCGGCAAAAATAACCGCAGGGTCCTTCTCAATTCCTTTGTCACCCGGGTATTTTGCCGCGATGCCGTCACCGCCTTCAGTCAAAACCTCGGCTTTGCCACTTGCTTCACTCCATATCGCCGCCGGCTCAAAACGCTGTGGCTGAATACTGCCCGTGAGCCCCTGGTCTATCAGGACCTTTCCGCCCTCGCTAATCCTCACATGCCCGCCGACCGCGCCGCCTTTTGTCAAAGAGATGGTGTATTCTTTTCCCGCATCTGCAAAACTAAGCCGTACCTGCTCGCCGTCGCTAAATTGCACGTCAGGAGCGGCCTCCCTATCCGAATCAGTCGCATAGAGCACATGGCAGAAGATATCTCTCTTGCGGGAAGCGCCCGGATATACCTCTACGCGCCACGCCCCGGGCTCGCATTCCTTCCGCTTGTTCTCGATAGGAAAGTTCTGACCGTCCGACCAGAACTCCTTACCCGGCCCGCCCACAACCTCCACACGGGCGTCCAATGGAAGCAGGGTCTTGGAAAACAAACGCCCCTTCAAATGCGTCACCACCGCCGTATCGCCGCTCACCTTCGGTTCCTCAACGGTATGCAGAAGCCAGCGCTTCTCGTAGTCCGCCTCACCCGCCGTTACACGGTCAAAGATGATTATCGTGTTAGGCTGAAGGTGCAGAAACTGACGGGTAAACTCCGGCACCTTACCTTCGTCGTAAGCAATCGCCGCATCGCCGACAGCGTATGTGTAATGAGCGTTGGTCTCAAAGGCGACAATGCCACGCAGGGCCAGCTTCTGGGGTGCCAAATGCAATCCGTATTGGGCCGCGTCGAAGCGGCCACCGTACCTCTCCATCCACGAGCCGCCGATTTGGCCGCCGTCGTTACCAGGACCGCGAAACTTCTCACCGGGCTTCTTCACTGTTATGGTGTTATGAGCGATACTGCGTTGGAAATATCCCGGATAGTGGTTACAGCTCCGGTCATCCGAACCCGAGTCAATGGCCAGGGACCCGCCGCGGTCAATGATAAAGGAATTCTCATCGGCGTGGTAGTGCGTCCCCGGCGTGAAGGCCGTACCCGAGTTAAAAACGGCCCACAGGTCGTTCGCCTTCCAGCCGCTCTTGGCAACAACGTGTCCAATGCCCGCAAAGTGCCGCCCGAGAGGCATCCCTTCAGGATAGGTATAGTCCTCTGCCGCTGGTACCTTCGGGTCATACCAAAGCACTTCCTGCCAAAGGTGAGTGTTGGGGTAGTCGTCGGGGTTGGCAAGGGCATGCGCAATCGCCGCTTTGGCCTGCTTCTGCGCGTGCCTGTCACCCCACCGGCTGGCTATA
>CBFCYQ010000445.1:0-1803 GCA_965602205.1 uncultured bacterium
ACCATATGGACGTCGATATAGGTTTCTTCCCCGCCCAGAAGGTAGGTCGTGGCGTACGGCAAACCTTTGCCGAGCTTGAGCCGGTGGTTGAGAAGAATCAGGTCGGGCGAGAATTTGCGGCATTCGGTCATCATACGGACAAAAGCATCCTGTTTTTCGGGGCGCAACCCGCCGACAACCGCGTCGAACTTGAACAGTATGAATTCATAGTCCCGGCAGAGTTTGACCATCATGTCGATCCGCGCCTGTTCCTCCTCGGGCGTATCGCCGAAGCCGTCCGGGCCGCCCCATGTGCCCAGTCGCGTGCCCATTGTTTTCGCCTTTCTGTAAATGGGTCCGAAGCCGTTGGGGAACTGGCGCCGGAACGCTTCCGAATCCATTTTGCCGTACCTACCCGCCTTGTCTATCGCCCCTGCGCTTATGACATAGATATCCAGCACCATTCCATACTCATCGTGCAGCCACTTGAAAAAGTCCAGGTTCACCATTGTCTGCCCTTCGGTGCTTCCCTCGTTGGTGTTGTTTATCCATGAAAAGTACTGCGAATAGGACGGCGTCCGTTCATCGGCGCCAGGGTAAACTTTCGCCGGGTTTTGGTAGAGATCGGTGGCCGACTCCTTGGCGTATCGTGAGAAGGCTGCCGGGACAGCGGCGAGTGTGGTTATGGCCAAAATGATTGAAATTGTTTTTGTGCTTTTTCTCATCTCATTATTAAAAAAATCTCATTCTTGCTTCAGCAGCTGAAGCGTTACCGGCCCGACCAGGCCGGAGGGGATCAGCGGGCTGTCCTTTGTGTGCGCCCCCTGCATGTTGGTGCGGGTTATGCGTTCTTCTTCGGGAAGGAACTGGTCGCCGACAAGGCGATTATTCCAGGCGTTTGTGACTTTTACCTCGAGTATATGGGAGCCTTTACTTAGCAGTTTTGCCGGGACTTTTACGCGGAAGGGAAAGGTCCAGACGGTCCCGAGATCCTGCCCGTCAATACTTACTTCACCTACTTCTTTTACCTTGCCGAGGTCCAGCCAGAAGTCTCCGGCAGCGGCTTCAGGTATATCAAACTGAATCGAGTAGGCAGCGGTGCCTGAAAAATACTTGATACCGGGCTCTTGCGAACTTGTCCAGTCAATCAGTTCGCCCCATTCAACAGATTCGGGTGCAAACCGACCGGGCTGGAACTTCACCGTCCATTTCCCTTTGATCGAGGTTCTATCTGTCGATGTTCCTGCGAAAATTGGGGCAGGTTTTTTCGGAGAATGACCATCGCGGCGGAATACGACGAAGGCCGATCCGATGGCCGGAAGTTCCAGCTCAAGGGTGCAGGAGTTGTCAGGCTGGCGGCTGACGTCCTTTGCCGAACATATTTCACCGGAGACGGGATACCAGATTTCTGGCCTTCCCTCAGCATCACGGAATCGGCAGATCAGTGATTTAGTTTCCTTTGCGCCATTACAGACAAAATAGACGTCGGCATTATCAGCCCATCGGTGGATGTAGTCGATCCTGTCCGGTCCCTCCTGAGAGCCGCCTCGCAGCACGGTAAAGTCGGGTTTAACACCCATCTCCGCCAGCACCTGACGCGATGTCATATTCGTGTACACCCTGCCTTTGCCAAACTTCCGGCTGCGGGGGGCTGTATAATCGGTCGATTTTTCGTCTCCCCAGAGCTCAACGCCGATTCTTGCGACCTCCCGGTCAGCCGCCGGATAATCTTTGAGAGAATTAGTGCGGACCAGCTGAACCGGCCCAAGTATGGTCGCGCCCTGTTTTACCAGGGTGCGGATCTTTTGTAAGACAGCGAGGTTA
>CBFCYQ010000446.1:0-1803 GCA_965602205.1 uncultured bacterium
CACCGCCCAGAAACCATTGGCCTGCGTCCCATTGCGGATTGCACCCTGAGTCCACGGAACTTTCGGAGTGTGCCAATCGTGACACATGAGCCGCACCGGATTTTCTTCATCAGACCCAATGATAGTCTCACAATACTCATCGAAGCCCTTGGACAGGTCCGCCCACCACTTTTCATAAGCCTTCCGCAGTTCCTCAACAACCGTGGGGTGTTTGTCGGCAATGTTGTTCGTTTGCCCGGGGTCCGCCTTTATATCATAAAGCTCCTTGCCGTTGACCAGCCGCCACCAGCTCGTCATGACCGCACTTTTACGCCACTTCTCAGGATACTCGATCCGCTGCGAGTGGACAAGCAGCGTACGGTCAGCCCGGTTGCCGGCACGGCCCTTCAGCAGGCGTGCCAGGCTGTCACCGTCGAACTTGACGCCCCGTGGTTTTTTTAATCCGCACAAACCAATCAGCGTAGGCAGCATATCAATATGTGCCGTCAGCCGGTCAACGTCCCGGCCTCCCTCCAATCCACCGCCGGGCCACCGTATAAAGCAAGGCACGCGGTGTCCACCATCATACTCAGAGCCTTTTGTTCCGCGCATCCCGGCATTGAAGCCCACGCCCCCGCGAAAACCCGCCGCCGTTCCATTGTCAGTCATGAAGATAAGAATGGTGTCCTTTTCAAGACCCAGCGCTTTCAGTTTTTTCAAAAGCCGCCCCATGTTCTCATCAATATTGGTAATCAGTCCATAGAAGGCGGCATTGGGCACATTCTCCTTGCCTTCGTACATCTTCTTGTATTTTTCAGCGACACGATAGGGCACATGTGGCGCATTCGTTGTAAGGTAACAAAAGAAAGGCCGGTTTTTATTGGCTTCAATAAATTTCATCGCACCGTCAAACCATACATCGGTACAGTAGCCCCTGAATGCCTTAAACTCACCGTTGTGCTGGTACGTATCGTCGAAGTAATTGTTGCCCCAGTAATCCGGTCCCTGCCCGACACCGCCTCCGCTGTGGATTAGCACTTCCTCAAAGCCCCGGTCCTGCGGCCGAAACGGATAATTGTCACCCAAATGCCACTTGCCGAAGATGCCCGTCCTGTACCCGCTCGCCGAGAAAACATCCGCCATCGTAACTTCATGCTTACCCAAAAGCGACCGCCCCATAATCGTATGCCAAACACCCGTCCGAGTTGAGTAATGCCCCGTCATCAGGGCCGAACGTGTCGGCGAGCACGTTGGGTCAACGTGGAAGTCCGTCATGCGAACACTCTGTGTATACAGCCAGTCAAGATTAGGAGTTCGGATAACCGCGTTGCCGTGGCATCCTAAGTCACCGTAACCCTGGTCGTCGGTTATTACCAAAACGACATTCGGCCGCTTACCTTTCACCCCCCTCACTCCGCCGATACTCCTACAGCTTGGAAGTACCGACAGCGTCCCGGCCGAAGCCACCGCCACTCCCTTCAGAAATTCTCTCCTTGTTTGCATGCCCATATCTCTGCTCCTTCCACCTTATTCCTTTTTCGGCAATCTCGATTCAGGATTCCCGTTTCTACGAGCATCGAGCATCAAGAATCGAGCATCGAGTTCTGTACCGGCCCTATGGAAAGTTGTGTAAATTCGCCTAATTCGAATTCCTCTATCAGCGAATGAACATCGTCTACAGTAACAGCTTTTATAGAATGTATATCCTCTTCGATAGTGCGATACTGGTCCAGGTACATCCAGTTAAAGCCAAGGTCGAGCAGTCGGCCCATCGGAAGCTCATTCTTTAGCACCAGCGCACTTAAAGTCTTGTTCTTCGCCTTT
>CBFCYQ010000447.1:0-1795 GCA_965602205.1 uncultured bacterium
GATTGCCCTTGCGTCCGGGGAGGGGGCCGGTGTCCCCGACGCTTCGGTAATCGATGCGGCCTTTCAGGACACAGCGACGGATGAGCTGCTGGCGGCCTCCCAAGCCGCGGGAGAGGCCATCGAACATGTGACTAATATCACGGCGGCGTTTTCCAAAAGCGCCGACCAGGGGCAGACGCCCGACCTGAGCGGATTCCAGTCCGTACTTGGTAATATCCATAAGTGCGTTCAGGGATTTCTTGCCAAACGCGGTTATGGTGATGCTGCGGCGGAGGCCGCGCCGGCAGCGGCCGAAAAAGGCGGCGTATCGCTTGCCGGTGAGATTCGGTCGCCCCAGGAGGCCCTGCTGGCTATCGAAAAAGTCTGCCAGTATTTTGATCGTCACGAACCGTCGAGTCCCGTACCGCTGCTGCTGCGCAGGGCAAGGAAGCTGGTCTCGAAAAACTTCCTCGATGTCATTAAGGATGTGTGTCCTGATGCCATGAACCAGATCGAGATGCTCGGTGGAGTTGGCGGCAGCGATTCCGAGAGCAGTGAAGGTGAATGATAGAGAGTAATCTATAATATATATTGGTTTTTAAACGCCGGCAACCTTAGGCGCTTACTGTTATTGAGAAAGGAGTGAGCATGGCAAAAAAGAAAAGTAGTCAAAAATTTATAGCTCGCAACCGTGCTCCACGCGTGCAGGTAGAATACGACGTGGAGTTGTACGGTGCAGAGAAAAAGATCAATCTGCCCTTCGTGATGGGTGTGATGTCTGACCTGGCCGGCAAACCGGCCGAGGCCCCTCCCGGCGTTGCAGACCGCAAGTTCCTTGAGATCGATGTCGATAATTTCGACGACCGTCTCAAGGCAATGAAGCCGAGAGTTGCCTTCCAGGTGCCAAATACGCTTACCGGCGAAGGAAACTTAAGTGTCGATATCACTTTCGAGAGTATGGATGATTTCTCGCCGGCGGCGGTGGCACAAAAAGTGGACGCCCTGAACAAGTTGCTGAAGGCCCGGACGGAATTATCCAACCTGCTGTCTTACATGGATGGTAAGAGTGGTGCCGAAGAGCTGTTAGCCAAGGTCCTCAAAGACAAGGCCCTGCTAAACGCCCTGACGTCGGCGCCAAAACCTGAAGCCGAGTCTGCTGATAGTGGGAAGGAGGAATAACCCAATGGCTGAAGAAAAGAAAGAACAAAAACAAGCACAGGCAGCGGAAGCGGTTGCGATAGAGCCAAATGAGTTCGATAAACTTCTCAAGAAGGAGTTCAAGCCCAAGACCGACCATGCACGAGATGCCATCAGTTCTGCCGTGCGAACGTTGGCCGAACAGGCCCTGACTGAAACTACCCTCGTTTCCGACGATTCGGTCACTACCATCGAAGCGATTATCGCTGAGATTGATAAGAAGCTGTCGGAGCAGATTAACATGATTATGCATCACGAGGACTTCACAGCGCTTGAAGGTTCCTGGCGAGGTCTGCATCATCTGGTCAATAATACCGAAACGGACGAAACACTCAAGATTCGCGTGCTGAACCTCTCCAAGAAGGATTTGGCAAAGACAATCAAGAAGTACAAAGGCACGGCCTGGGACCAAAGCCCGTTGTTCAAGAAGCTTTACGAAGAAGAATACGGCTCTCCGGGTGGTGAGCCTTATGGTTGTCTAATCGGTGACTATTATTTCGACCATAGTCCTCCAGACGTAGAAATCCTTAATGGTGTTGGCCAGATTGCCGCGGCCTCCCATTCGCCGTTCGTCAGTGCCTCCGCTCCCACATTGATGAACATGGACTCGTGGCAGGAG
>CBFCYQ010000448.1:0-1781 GCA_965602205.1 uncultured bacterium
AAGCAACTAAAAAAGGGGCCTATGCCTAACTTATTGGCATAAACCCCGAAATCATACAAGTACTGCTGTTATTTCCGCTACAGCGGTTTTTACTCTTCAGCAGCCTCTCTCGGCTGATACAGACGGACGTCGTCAAAGTACATCTTGCCGGAACCGCCGGGGATTGTAATGTTGCCCTGTGTTCCCAGGCCAATCGCTATACTGTCAACGTTGGTCAGGACTATGCCCTGATCGGCAAAAGCCTGGAGCGGGATGACCCACTCTGTCCAGGTGTCGATCTGTGCCGCGGCCGGGTCATCGTGGACCACTACTGCAGGTGAGCCGGCGCTGTTGGAAACCGCCACATAAAGCGGCTCAGCATCGTTGCTTGCTATGCCGATATCCTGGTTCGCCCACAGCGCACCAACCTGGCCGGTAGTCGTGACATTGCTGAATACCGCCTGGCACGTCAGAGCCGCATCATGACTTGTAACCGCCAAACCGATATTTACATTCGAACCCATCTGAATAGGCTCCGAAAAACCCAGTGTCTCCCACGTAGAACCGTCGGCGGAACTGGACGCCGTAAAGTTGCCGGCCAGGTCTCGCTCGATTTTCACCCAGTACGGTGCAGTGATTCCAGCGGTCGTATCGCTGGCGCTGGCAGCGTCCGTTCCGGGTCGTCGCTGGAAGGAAATGCCTGAACCAGGCGTGACGATCATCATTGCGTGCGCCGAGTCGGGATTGAGCGTCTCGCGAATCATCACGCCGGCCTTTGCCCAGACGTTGGTGTTATCGACGCTGAGCACCTGGGCCTGGATCGAGCCGACGCCTGTGAGCGTCTTGAAGGCATAGTGGAACTCATCGGCTTCCACGGTGTTCACCACCCAGATATCCGCGCCGGAGCCGGTCATTGTGTAAGTACCGACCGGGCCCTCGACGAAGCTGCCGGTGGATGCCGGGTTGCCTCTGAACCACAGCGACAATTCCGTAACGCCTTCCTCAGTCCAGTCACGCGGGGCGGTCAACGTCAGCTTAGCTTCTGAATACTTGTTGAAGCCCTGCTTATTGTTGTCGTACCAGTACGGCATCGATTGCCGGTCACCGTGAACGATGGTTTCCTCGGTATAAGAGCCAGTGGTGTCGTCACCTATCATAGATCCGGTGCCGTTACTCGGAACGAAATCGGGAGAACCCAGCGCGCCGGCGCCAAGCCCATCATGCCATGCAAACCATATCTCGTTGTCGCCCACATTGTAGTCCTCGAAGTCGTCAATAAGAATGTTATCGGCGACAGCAAATCTCCAGATTCTGCCCTTGGTGATTGTTGCATCGGTGTTGACCTGGTCGATGCGCCAGTAGTACGGCCCGCCGCCCCATTCTACGCCTTCGGGCGGACTGTAGCTGGTCCCCGCCTGACGCCCGCGATAGATATCCGCCGTCGAGGTATCGGCATCATCCACGGCATCTCTATCGGTGCCGTAGTATACATCATGCTGAGATGCTTTTTCTCCCGGCGACCATGTCAGCGGCAGCGCATCGCGAATGAATGGAGTTGTGCCGTTAGCCGGGTTCGGGATCCCGGCAAGTAACGGGTCGCCACGCATAGCTTTCTGAACCTCCTCTACCGTCAGCGCCTTAGTGTAGAGGTGTACATCGCTCAAACAGCCTTGCCACATCTCCGCGACATTGGTGGCATCGCCACCCATAGAAAAGGGATTCGGTTCGATTGTCTTTGTGATCGTGTTGGTTAACGTTTCTTCGCCATTGCGGTAATAGGTCAGGGAAGTCCCATCCTTGAC
>CBFCYQ010000449.1:0-1779 GCA_965602205.1 uncultured bacterium
ATCGGCGCCACGACCTTAAACGAATACCGCAAGTACATCGAGAAGGACGGCGCCCTGGATCGCCGGTTTCAGACGGTGATGGTGGAACCGCCGAGCGAGGTGGACACCATCAAGATTCTGATCGGTCTGCGCCCGCGTTATGAGGAGCATCACAAGCTAAGCATCTCCGATGAGGCTATTGAAGCCTCGGTCAAGCTGACCAATCGATATGTCTCGGGCAAGTTCCAGCCGGATAAGGCCATCGACCTCGTTGACGAGGCCGCCAGCCGGGCACACCTGTCGACCTACACGCGCCCCACGGAATTCACGGATCATGAGAACGAGATCACGGACTTGCAGCAGAAGAAAGAACAGGCTGTCAAAAACCAGGCGTTTGAAACGGCGGCTCAACTCCGTGACGAAATAAAGATCAAAAAGGAACATCTGGCACAACTTCAGAAAGAGTGGGAAGAAACCCGCGAAAAGGAGAGAATCACCCTGAGTGCGGACGACGTCGCGGCCGTGCTGGCCAAGATGACCGGTATACCGCTTTTCCGTTTGGAGGAAAGCGAATCCAGGCGTCTGCTGCGGATAGAAGACGAGTTGAAAAAGACCATCGTCGGTCAGGAGGAAGCGATTTCCACCCTGGCCAAATCCATCCGACGGGCCCGGGCCGGGTTGGGTGATCCCCGCCGCCCGATTGGCGCTTTCATCTTTCTGGGACCGACGGGAGTGGGAAAGACCGAACTGGCTCGCACCCTGGCCAAGTTCCTTTTCGAAGACCCGGAATCACTCATCCGCATTGACATGTCCGAGTACATGGAGAAATTCGCCGTCTCCCGCCTGATCGGTGCCCCTCCCGGCTATGTCGGGTACGAGGAAGGCGGCCAGCTCACCGAAAAGGTCCGTCGTAAACCGTATTCGGTGGTACTGCTCGATGAGATCGAGAAAGCTCACCCGGATGTCTTCAACATCCTTCTGCAGCTGATGGATGACGGGTCATTGACCGATTCGTTCGGGCGCAAGGTTGATTTCAAGAATACCATCATTATCATGACTTCCAACATCGGAACCCGTCAGATTCAAGACGGTAAGACGGTAGGCTTTGATGCCCGGGCGACCGACCAGTCGTTCGACTCGATGAGGAAGAAGATTTTTGACGAACTCAAGAAGCTTTTTAACCCGGAACTTCTCAATCGTCTGGACGAAACCATAATCTTCCGGCCGCTTGATAAGAACCATATCAAGGAAATTATCGATATTCTCGTGGCCGACATCGCTGAACGGATGGCCGACCGCGGCATCAGCTTCACGCTCACCGATGAGGCCAGAAGTTTCCTGGCCGATAAGGGATTCGAACCGGCCTACGGCGCCCGTCCGTTGACAAGAGCCATGCAGCGTTCCCTTGAGGATCCCCTGGCCGAGCAGAGTCTGCGCGGCCAGTATGCCGGGGACCTTGACCTCACCATCGGTGCCGACGAAGAGAATCTGACCTTCGTGTTTGGACAAAAGGAACCCAAGGAGGGCCAACCGGACCCCGAACAGAAGAAACCCGTGAATAACTAGGTTGGTAATACTGTCAGATTTGCCGAATAAAGACAGCCGGGCCGAGCAGGTCCGGCTGTAGCCATAAATAAGTACGTTAAAACTATAGTAGTAAAGGGCTTATAAAAGCCCTTGCGTTTGTGACGGAATTGCGTATACTATAAAGCTATGGCCGTACTGAGTGCGGCCGGTTGAATTTGAAGAATAGAATTTGGTAGAGGTATAAGATGGCTCACAAAAAAGGTGTCGGCTCGT
>CBFCYQ010000450.1:0-1778 GCA_965602205.1 uncultured bacterium
GTGCTTCAACCGCAACTCGTGGAACGACGTGAGCCTCGACAGCGTCGGCAATATCTCCCAGATAAACTCCACCTCTCTGTATCCTGGTGCGCTCTCCTTTTACCAGTTCAACCGCTTTGACAGGTACGGCGACCAGGCTCTGCCCGTAGTCAACTTCATGCCGGATACGCTATGCCTCGATACTATCTGGGGCGTCACGAGCCGTATTCATTGCTACACCAATGAGGTCGGCTTTACGGCTGTTACCGGAGTGGTAAACTTCGTGCCGGGCAGCAACCATCCGCAAGATTCTCGGACGGTGGCATTCCGGTTTGATAGAGATGGCAGCCAGATGGGCCATCCCATCTGTTTTGACTGTGACATCCCTTACACCTTCTGTGATGGTCCATATCTTGCATCCGGCGACGTCAACAGCGCCGGCGTGATTGGCGCCGCCTGGAGTGCATATCACGTCGGCTATCCGAACGATGACAGCCTTTATGTCCGCCTTTATTATCCGGATGGCGACAGTCTCGGTCGCCGACTGGGAGTATACGAATTGCCGGCTCCCATGGACTACAACTGGGTTCGGGAACTTCCCCGGATGGGCCTGGCTGATGACAATTCCCTGGTGGTGGCCTGGATATCTGGCAATGGCGACCATACCTTTTTTGCCATCTACAACGGCGACGGCAGTCCTCGTACGGACATCATGTTGGCCGACAGTATTGGCGGCGAGTGGTCCTCGCGCTTTGCCTTCGGGCCATCGCGCATGGATCTGGCCATGGAAGCCGACGGTGATTTCTATATCGCCTGGTACGGCTATTCCTGGTCGGATTGTGCGGCCTGGACACAGGTGTACATGCGCGGTTTTAACGCTGACGGCACGCCCAAGTATGACCTCATGCGCATAACCGACACCGACTCCACCTGGATGTGTGACGGCGAATGGATCCAGCCGTCGATTGACTGCGATGATTCAGGTAATGTGCTGGTAGTCTGGTCTGACGCTCGCGACTATCCTGGATTCAATCCCTGGGGATATACCCCGCGTAATGTCTACGCTCAGAAGATCGATCCCGAGGGTAATCTTGTCGGACCGAATTACCGTATTAACAACAATCTCGGAAACGTCTGCTACTATGGTGACAACTCGATGTGCGATATGAACAACTCCGGTCAGGCAATAATCCTGTGGCAGAACTACCTGACGCCTTATCGAGTCACGGCCCAGTTGATACCGTACCACGATATCGGGACGTTTGTACCGGGTGATTTGAATCTCGACCTTAAAGGCAACATCTCGGATTTGACCTTTCTTCTGACCTATCTCTTCGGCGACCAGTTCGATAGCATAAGTTTCTGGCCGAAGTCGTTGGCTGATTTCAATGGTGACGGCAAGAACGGCAATATCTCGGATGTGTGCTACATGGTGAGTTATCTCTTCGGCATGCCCGGCGGCCCGGCCCCGCACACACCTGATGCGGGTATCCGCGAACCCCTCCCGCTAGTAATGTACTCCGGCGAATCCACTTCCAACCAACCACCCATCGACGAACCACCCGCTTACAGACAATCCTTCGACGAACCCACCCTCAACCGCAACCTCCTGCCCCCCGACTCCACTCACTCCGCCCCGAAAGGAGTGACCCCGGACGAGGAGTAGGATTGCATCATTTTCGGCCGGGGCTGGACTGGTGGTTCTACTTACCTTGAACTGCCTGTTTATGCTCTCATCGAGTATCCTTGCCGATGAGTTGGTCTTCCGTAACGATTTTATCTGCTACGATACTCTCGAC
>CBFCYQ010000451.1:0-1777 GCA_965602205.1 uncultured bacterium
TCGGATAGCGCACGCGGCCACCCCTGGCCCGAGTCGTGGATCATGACCGCACATTCCTGATCGGCGGAGGAGTAGTTTCTGACTACGAGATTCCGCAAGGTGACCACGTACCGCGGTGCGGAGGCCGCGTAGGGGATCACACCGACGTCGTGGATGAAACACTTTGCCGTTGCATTTCCGCCGTCGATGATCGCCCCCGATTCGCCGATGAACACCGATCCCGTCTTCGGTCGCATTTCGCCGTTTCCGGTGTGGATGCCGGGCTTTAAATAGAAGACAGTGTCGGTACCGTGCGAGTTGATCGCCTTCGCGAGGGCACCCTCCGCAGCCGTTACGACGACAGCCCCGACAGGCATCTTCGGGGCCAACGTGGCACCGTACGACCCGATGACTGGCTTCAGGGCGACGACGATGGCCTGGCCGTCCCGCTTCGTTGCCTTGAAAAAGATCTCGGCTCCTTCCTTGATGCCCTGTAAACGCTCCTGGAGGTTTTTGCCTGATGCCCCGAGAACCCGGGCATCCTCCGCCAGTTGAATCTCCTCATCCTTACCGTCCACTGCCAAGTTCAGGATCCTACGTTCCAGGTCGATCTTCTTGATTTTGCCTCGCCGAAAGCCCTCCTGAGCTTGGAGAGACGCAGTACACAGAAGTAGGGCGAGCCCTACCGGAACCAGCCAACGACTCATGAAATTCTCCTCATATTAGCCGGAATAATCCAGCGTGATACATCGGAACGGTCCGGCGCAACGGGACATCTCTAACCGGAATAACGCACTGGGACATTCGGAACGTTTCATATTCTCCTGCCCTCTTTTCGGGCCTGGTTGATTTGTTTTCTGCTGCGGTGCTGGTATTCTCTCAGGGTTTCGATTTTGTATTCTTTCAGAAGCTTTCGCACGCTGACGCCCGGTTTGGTCGCCTTGAAGAGCCACCACGGGGCGAGGTCTTCTTCGCTGAGATTGCGCTCGACTTCTATCTCGCCGGCGTGCTCTTCGAGCATCTTCTTGACCTTTTTGCGGTTGAAGTCGTGGTGGGCGAAGGCGCGGTCGAGGTCGAGCGTGGCGATGAACTGCTTTGGTCGGGGCTTTTCGATGCGGGGTGAGGTCTTGCCGGTGATGTCGATGATGTTGCCGGCGCCGACGGGAACAATGTAGTAATGATAGAGGATTGCCATGGCGTTGAGGGGGGAGCCGCCGCCGTAGGCGCTCGGCCAAAATACGATATCGACGTCCAGGTCGTCGCACTTCTGCCAGAGTTCGGGATAGTTCAAATCGAAGCAGGTCAGGATGCTTATACGTCCGAAATCAGTCTCGAAGGCCTTGACGCCCTCGGTGCTAAGGTTAAGGCCTTCGCCCCAGAACACAAAGACCTTGCGATAGTAGCCGGCGACCTCGCCCTTGCGGTCTATCAGGACGGCGGTGTTGTATTGCTTGTCGCCGGCCTGTTCACGGATGGGACAGACGACGTACATATTGTACAGTTTAGCCAATTCGGCGACGGCGTTTGTCGTTGGTCCGGGAATGGTTTCGGCTTTGGTGCCGGCGAATTCTTCGGGCAGGCAGGCGATATCTACGCCGTTCCGGCCGGCGGTATGAAGCTGGTCGATGGCCTCTTTTAGCTTGGCCTCGCGCTCTCCGCCGAAGCCGATGCAAATCGCCGCGACCTTGACCTGCTTTCCAGGGAGCTTGGCTCGGTCAAGCTGAAGAACGGGTTTTACGTCGGCTTTTTCGGCCGACACAACCGAGAAACAAGCGGCAATTACCAGAAAACTCAGAAG
>CBFCYQ010000452.1:0-1772 GCA_965602205.1 uncultured bacterium
GGTGAATATTTCCCATTTTGGAAAGACAGCATCGCCGAAATCAAAATCGTCCGACCTGCCTGCGACTTTCAATTCGAAACCGGGTGCGTTCGCAGTCTGCGGGTTCGCGTAGTAGTGAAGTTCATGTGATCCGGTGAAAACTACTGCTATGCCTTTTTGTTCACCCAGCCGTGCAGGCTCGAGACGCGCAGAAGATGATTCTGTCTCGTGTCTGGCAAGTTCAACCGCGCCGGGTTCGTTGACATCCTGGCTCCCGGCTTCGGACATGATCGCAGAAACGAATACGAGCATTGCTGCGCATACAAAAAGTAAATGTTTTGACATCGTAGCTATCTCCCCTTGAAGAAGCTCAAACATAGATAGAAAATGCGATGTCAGTCCGCCGGTTGCTCCTGCGGTTCCTGTGACTGCTCCGTTTCCTCGGACTCTGATTTCGGCTGTTCGGTCTTAGCCTGTTCGGCCGCCAACAGATCGGTGACAGTGGGTTTGTCAAGAATGCCGCCTTCCAGTATCAGTGTCACTTCATCGGCGTCGAGGGTCTCGTATTTCAGCAGTGCTTTCGCTATGTTCGAGAGCTTCTCTCTGTTTTCTTCTATTACTTGCTTTGCCTTGGCGTACGCCTCATCGGTGATTCGCTTGACCTCACTGTCAATCGCCTCGGCGGTCTTTTCCGAGTATTCTTTCTCTGGCGGGCTGATGTACACCATGTCCTTGACCCCCAAATCGGGGCCATAGCTTATAGGGCCAAGCTCATCGCTCATGCCCCAGGTCAATACCATCTGCTTGGCGATGTTGGTGGCCTGTTGGATATCCGACTGTGCCCCGCTGGAAACGTCGTCACAGAACAATTCCTCGGCAATTCTCCCGCCGAAACATACCTCCAAGAGCGCCATGCAATAGCCTTTTGTAAAGATGGTTCGGTCTTTCTCCGGCAGGGCAAAGGTTGCGCCGCCCATCGGTCCGCGAGGAATGATGCTCACTTTGTGCAATGGATCCGCGTCTTCGAGGAGTGACTGTACCAAAGTATGGCCGGCTTCGTGAAAAGCGGTGATTTCCTTTTCTTTCTTGTCGAGGACTCTGCTCTTTCTTGCTCTTCCCCACCGTACCTTGTCCCGGGCTTCCTCCAGATCGGCCAGTTCGATGTTGTCTTTATTGCCCATTGTCGCAGCCAGGGCGGCTTCGTTGATTATTGCCGCCAGGTCTGCCCCGCTGAACATCGGGGTTCCTCGCGCCAGCCTCTCCAGGCTGCAATTTGGTCCCAGCTTTACCTTCTTGGCGTGGACTTTTAGAATCTCGACGCGACCTTTCAAGTCGGGCAGCGGCACGAATATCTGCCTGTCGAAGCGCCCCGGGCGCGTCAGCGCGTGGTCGAGGATGTCGGCGCGGTTGGTAGCGGCAATCACGATCACCTGATCGTTCGTATCGAAACCGTCCATCTCGACGAGGATCGCGTTGAGCGTTTGTTCGCGTTCGTCGTGTCCGCCGCCAACGAATCCGGCGCCGCGTTTTCGCCCGATGGCATCGACCTCATCGAGGAAAATAATGCAGGGCGAATTTTCTTTGGCCTGCTTGAACAAATCCCGGACGCGTGAGGCGCCGACTCCGACAAACATCTCGACGAAATCGCTTCCGGATATGCTGAAGAACGGCACGTCCGCCTGTCCGGCGATGGCTTTTGCCAGCAGTGTCTTGCCGCAACCCGGAGGGCCCACGAGCAATACTCCGCGAGGAATACGGCCGCCCAGCCGCTGGAACTTTTTGGGATTCTTTAA
>CBFCYQ010000453.1:0-1761 GCA_965602205.1 uncultured bacterium
ACCCGGAACCCGCGCATGGCCTTGTAGCGGCAGACTAAGTCCTTTACCGTGCGGGAGATAACATGGTGAATGCCGGGTCGGCCGTTGGCTGTGGGAGGGCCTTCGTAGAAGACAAAATGCGGCCGGTCTTTGGCCATTTCTTTGGCTTTTTCAAAGACGCTCTCATCTTCCCAGAACTGGAGAATCTTCTTTTCGGCCTCGGGGATGGAGAAGTCGTCTTTCAGAGTATCGAATTTCATGGTTTGCTTTCCTTTATAGCCAACTAATGTAGTTTTTTTCGGCAGCTTTGTAAAGATTTTTATAAAGACAACGAGGCTCTCGATTCCCTTGCAGCAAGGCCACTTGCGCCCGCGGTTCGCCCGATTCCGGCGCGACTTGTGTCCCCGGCCGCTCTCATTAGCGGTTGCAATTTCACGGGCAGATTGTCATCTTACGGGTGGGGAAAATGGACTGACCGGTTCGGTGCCGTCATGATTGAAGATAAGCTCAGACAGAAACTCGCCGAGAAACTCAGAGACTCCCGCCTCAAGCGCTTCCTCGGTAATGAACTCGAGGAGCTTCTCGCCGAGCGCCCGCCGGAGATGCAGTGTGGCGACTTCTGTGCCTTTATCCTGAACCTCATCGGCGACCAGCTCAAGTCAGAACTACTCGACCCCGAGACGGGCGAGGTCAAAAGGCCTCCGGATGCTGGCACAGAGCGCCGTGAACCTGTCGGTGATTTCGAGTTCGAATACCGCAAGATCATCGACCAGGTCAGAAGCAGCTTTGTCGGCACCAGCCTGCAGATGCTCAAGGCCCTGGGCAGCGCCATCGCCGAGCGCGATACCGGCAACAGCGACCACAACTACCGCGTCACCTTCTACAGCGTCCGCTTCGCCGAAGCCCTCAGCGTCGACCAGGCCCGCACCCGTTCGATCATAAAAGGCTCCTTCCTGCACGATATCGGCAAAATCAGTATCGCCGACTCCGCCCTGCTCAAAAGAGGCAAATTGACCGAAGAAGAGTTCTCCCTCATGCGCCACCACCCCCTCATGGGCGCCCGCATCATCAAGGATGTCCGCTGGCTGGAGGATGCCAACGACGTTGTCCTCTACCACCATGAACGCTGGGACGGCTCCGGCTATCTCAAGGGTCTGAAAGGGGAGAGTATCCCGCTCAACGCCCGCCTTTTCTGCATCGCCGACGTTTTCGACGCCCTGACTTCCGAGCGCCCCTACAAGAAGGCCGTCACGGCGGCCGAAGCCATAGCTACCATGCGGCCGGATCGCGGCGCCCATTTCGACCCCGGTGTCTTTGACACCTTCACAGGTATTGCGCCCGGCCTGTACGATGAGGTAATTGCCCGCGACCGCAAGCAACTGGACCTGCTGATGACGGAACTGATGGATACGTATTTCGGTGTCAGTCCCTCCGACGAGGATATCCGCTCGAAATTCAGCGACCTCTAAATACCCGCTACTGCGGCATCCAGATTTTCCAGGCGTTGACAAACTCCGCCCGCGATGAAAACTGCATCCGCTCGGGTGACTTCGTATAGAAGAACAACCCCTTGTAGCTCGTCAGGTACTTGTAGTGCTTGGTGAAAAGACCGCCGACCGCCGTCACTATCAACGGCGCCTGCGCCCGGTCGACGATCTTACGAAATTCCTGCGGCTCCACATTGACGATTGCTCCCGACGCTTTGACGGCGTTGGCAATTGCGGCTGCGGCCGCGGCCCCGCCGGCGGCTCCCGCCGCCGCCCCGGCTCCACTGGACATACT
>CBFCYQ010000454.1:0-1747 GCA_965602205.1 uncultured bacterium
CCTGCCCTGAGTGTGGGTTTGCCGCCGTTTCTGACCAAAGGGGCCGGCATGTTCTCCGGCCTGATGCTCAGCCAGTACACGGCGGACTCGCTCATCGTCGAGCAACGCATCCTGTCTGCGCCCGCCTCTGTCCAGTCCATACCGGCGGCGGCCGACCAGGAAGATTTTGTCTCGATGGGTATGAACACGGCCATCAAGAACATGCAGATTCTGGACAACGCCTATGGTATCCTCGGTATCGAGATCATGGCGGCGGCACAGGCTCTTGACTTCCGCGAATACAAGTTCGGCAAAGGCACCACCAGGGCGAAGGAAATCGTCCGCAAGTATGTCGATTTTCTGGATGTCGACCGGCCGCTTTATCCCGACCACACCCGCATGAAGGAACTGGTCAAGTCGTGCGAAATTCTGGAAGAGGTCGAAAAAGCAGTCGGCAGCCTGGAGTAGAACGTATTTCTGAAGACGCCTACCGGGGGATAACCGGCGTCGAGAGCTGGTCAGCGATTTGAAGATAGATGCGCAGGCGGCGTTGCAGGCGCGCGTAGTCGCCGGCGTGTTCGCTCTGAATATCGTGCGCCCGTTCTTCAGTTGCAAGCGCCTGCCGCGAGTATAACAGTGTCCTGCCTCCCACGTCTTCGGCGTAGAAGTATTCGTTGTCGACGTAGCCAATCTTGTCGAAGATATTGACGGCCGCAAACCCCGGATCATCCTCGGCCACACGAAACAGATCCCGCCCCCAACTGGCGTGCGTGTAATCATCACCGAGAAGATGCATCAGGGTAGGGATGATGTCCGTCTGGGAGGCGACCGTGCCGACCTCTGCGCCTTCAGTGCCGATAATCCCCGGCGAGTAGATCAAGAGCGGGATGTGGAAGTTGAACAGGTTCATCATGTACGGCCCACTGTTGAGGTCGGCGTGGTCGGAGACAAAGACGAAAATCGTGCTGTCAAACATCGGATTGCTGCGAAATTCGTTGATAAACCTGCCCACCGAGTAGTCGGCATATAGCTGCGTGTTGTAGATGCGCGATTTCAAAGTGTTATCGGTGATCCGCTGGATCGATGAATCCGGCAGGTCGAACGGCGCGTGGTGCGAGAGCGTGAAAATGGTCGCCTGAAACGGGCGGGGGAGAGAGTCGATTAGCGGCACGGCCAGGTCAAAAAGAACGTGGTCGGGGACGCCCCACTTGGAAAAATAACGGTCCTCGCCAAAGTGCGTGTCACCGTAAAAGCGGTCGAAGCCCTTGGCCGTAAAAAAGCCCTCCATATTGTCAAAAGCCGGATCGCCGCCGTACACAAAAGCATTGAAGTAACCGCGTTGTCGAAGTATCTCGGGCAGCGTCACGAACGGGTGGGCAGCCTGGTAGCGCTTCATGATCGCCCGTCCCGGCATCGACGGAAACCCGCACAGAATACCCCCCAGTCCGTAATTGGAGCGGATGCCCGTGCCGTAGAAGTCGGTGAAAAGTATTCCCTGGGAAGCCAGGCTGTCGAAGTGGGGTGTCAGGTCGGTTGGCGCGCCGAGGCAACTCGTATACTGCCCCGACCAGCTTTCCATGACTACAATCACGATATTGGGCTTAAAGCCGAGGTCCGATTTCTCCTGTCTCACGAGCCTCAGGAGGGATGTTTCCGGCTCGAGCCATTCGTCGCCTTCCTGGTAAAGCATCTCCTGCACGAACTTCAGGCCCTCGCCGAAATCAACCAGCGCAAATCCTCTCGCTTCGTCGCTGCGGTAAATCATGCG
>CBFCYQ010000455.1:0-1743 GCA_965602205.1 uncultured bacterium
AAGAACTACCTGACCCAGGACGACATAAGCGTGATTCAACAGAACGCCCGTTCCTCAATTGACGAGATAGCCCGCAATGTCCGAATGGCGGGCCATGGAATTCCGGTGGGCCTGCCGGCCATAACGGCGGCCAACACCGACCCCGATACGATCGCCGTAATTTACAGCGCCAGCGGTTGTGACACGTATCTGGCCGAGGCCATGCCCCAGCCATCAGCGGAGCTGAAGTGCGCCACTGACGTTTCCTGCTTCAGGGACAACCAGTGGGTCTACATCTACGAACCCGATTCAGGCGGTGGGGAATGGTTCGAAATTACACACGTTCAGGCCGCATCCGGGCATGTCCAGCACAATACCATGGTGTTATCCAGGTGCTACGGCAAAGATGCCATCATGGTGGGTCTTGACCTGGTGAAATTCTTCATCGACAATACCACCGATCCGGACCACCCCAACTTGATGGTACAAAGACCCGGCCAGGCGCCACAGGTATTTGCAGAGGACGTTACTGACCTGCAATTCAAGTACCGCATGAAAAACGGCATGATTATCGACCAGCCCACGCTCGTGGATAACATCCGTGAGGTCATGATCTCCGTGACGGGTCGATCCAGCGAACCCGACCATGAATCGGAAGGACAGGACCAATATCGCTCGCGGACATTTTCCTCGGCGGTTTACTTGAGGAACATTTAACAGAAGATTTGCGATGGAGAGTCGATCGTGTTTGGCCGCAATTTCAGATGGCGATATGGTCCGGCAGCTTTGCTGGTGACGACCATTGCCGGCGTGTCGGCGTTGCTCAGTCTGACCGCCCTGATGATCCCCCCTGACGACATGACGCCGTTAGCAGATGGTCAGCACGATCGGTGTACGTTTTATGCCGCCGAAGCGGGGCTGGAAAAGGCCGTTTCCATCATACAGGATGCCTACGCCAAAACCGGGACGCCCCCTCACAGACTCCCCGGCGGCACTGATACCATGAACAACTGCCTCATCACATACCGGACTGTCGACCAAGGCAAGGCGACACAGCACCGCCTTGCGCAGGGAGACCTGGCCGGGCTCAACGCCACCGTCCAAACCTACGCCATTAATGCCACGGCTGTCGGTTCGACGGAGAACACCGCCGTATCGCTGAGCCAGTTACTGGAGATCGCGCGCATACCGATATTTCAGTTTCCCCTGTATCTGGACACCGAGGCCCGGACCGCGGGCAAGAAGGCGAACATTGACAACACGACGAAACTGCTGCGACTGCCATTGGCCGGCCTCGAACAGGACGCGCACAGGATAGTCGAAAGAGCCGCCGGAAACCCTGACTCGTACGAGCGCCGGGCCACCTTGTTGGTGCTTGACGGTGTGCCTTACTATCGTCTCCATGGTGTCTGGCAAGACATTCAGGCTTTCCTCCCTGCGGGCACCTTTGCCGGGGCAACTTTTTACGACGGCCGCGAAGGGAAGACCGTGCACGCGACCGATATCGACATCGGCCGCTTGCGGGCCAGCGGCTATTTCCCTCCTAACGGGGTAATCTATGCTTCCGATCACCGCCAGCGCTTCTCGGCGGTGCGCCTTACAAATGGAGCCCGGCTTGGCGGATCCCTCTCGCTGTTCTGTGAGAATCCGGTGTATATTCGGGGTGACTATAACACGATTGATAAGCGTCCGGCGGCTGTTGTAGCCGATGCCGTGACGTTCCTTTCCAACAACTGGAATGATGCTAATTCAGGTTTATCTCTG
>CBFCYQ010000456.1:0-1737 GCA_965602205.1 uncultured bacterium
CGAGGGCCGACTCCGGCCACAAAAAAGCCCGCCTTCATAAAGGCGGGCTCAAAATCCAAGGGGGGGTCTCGGTACGTCTAATTGACAGTCGTGACATCATCTATCGTATTGACCAGGTTTCCGGTTTGGTCAATCACCCAGGTATCGATAGCAGGATCGTCGTCTATGTTCCCGGTCGCCGTGGCAGTAAAGACGTTGGCGCCTCCCGCTATCGTATATGTATACTTGGCGGTCTGCATTATCTCAATCCAGATTTCGTTGAGGGCGTTGGGGGCGGCCGCTGAGGCCGGACCGGCCGGTATGTAGTAGGCATTGGCCAGGGACTGCTGGCGATAGGTGCGCTCGTTGACGTAAATCTGCTTGAGCACCAGCTTCGCCTCCGACTGCTTTGTCTTGGTCGTAGATTGCATGAATCGGGGTATGGCTAAGGCGGCAAGAATGCCTATGATGACGACAACGATCATCAACTCTATAAGGGTGAAACCCCACTCGCTCGACGGTTTTTGTCTCATTGTTCTTACCTCGGCTTATTCTACAGGGCCATTTATGGCGAAAGGCCGCAACTGGCGTTCCGCCCCGATGTTCAAAAACTGACTAGTTTTTCTTTTTCTTCCTTGTTCGCTTCTCCGCCGGAGAATCCAACGGCTCATCGAGCTTGTAGCGATCAATTTTCCGGTACAGCGTCGAGGCATCGATCCCCAGGATTCGCGCCGCCTCGGACTTTTTGCCCCGCGTCTGGCTCATTACATAATGGATATAGGCTTTTTCGATGGATTCCAGAGTCGGCGTGGCCGGCTCGGCTTCTCTGACCACCGGCGCCTCCGGCTGCGGGTGCGACAGTTTTTCCGGAAGATCCGAAACCTCCAGAACATCCGTGCGGTTTAGCAGTATCGCTCTTTCAATGGTGTTCTCCAACTCGCGCACGTTTCCCGGCCATGTATATGAGACCAGCAGGCCAAGAGCCTCCGTGGAGATTTTCTTGAGAGGCGTCTTCACTTTGGCGCAATACTTCGCCACGAAATGTTCCACCAGCAGTTTTATGTCATCCTGGCGCTCTCTCAGGGGCGGGATGTCGATGGGGATTACATTGAGGCGGTAGAAAAGGTCCGCCCGAAAACGCCCGGCCCTGACGTCGGCCTCCAAATCGGAGTTGGTTGCCGCTATCAGGCGCACATCTACATCAACCGGCTTGGTATCTCCAACCGGAGTGATCTTCTTGTCCTCGAGCACCCGCAGCAGCTTCACCTGGATCGCCAGGGTGGTGTTACCGACCTCATCGAGGAAAAAGGTGCCTCCGTCGGCCACCTTGAACAGCCCGTCCTTGTCCTTGATGGCCCCTGTGAAACCGCCTTTCTTGTAGCCGAAAAGTTCCGACTCCAGAAGGTTCTCCGGAAGGGCGGCGCAGTTAATGGTGACAAACGGTCCGCCGCACCGGGGCGAATGGTGGTGAATGGCCTTGGCTATCAGGTCCTTGCCGACACCCGACTCCCCTCTGATCAGCACCGTCGAATCACTGGACGCAATCCGGCGGGCCACTTTCTTCAGATTCGCTATAACGTCGGACACCCCCACGAAATGATCGAACGAGTTATCGTTCTGAAGGCGCTTTTTCAGACTGTCGTTTTCAGTCTCGAGCCGCTTACGGTTAATGGCTTTCTCGATGATGATCTTTATTTCATCCACCTTGAACGGCTTGGTGATATAGTCCGTCGCCCCCTGCTTCATAGCCTCGATAGC
>CBFCYQ010000457.1:0-1732 GCA_965602205.1 uncultured bacterium
AGGGACGTTATGTCAACGTGAACATGGATGGCGACGCTATGACGTTCATCCCGGTGACCGTTGGCCTGAGATTTTTCTAGCTCGTTATCAACTTGCAGAAAAAAAGCCGGAGCCAATGCTCCGGCTTTTTTCGTGATATGTCAGACCCTCGTGATTATTCTGCCAACTCCAGTTCGATTATGGGGCTCTCGGTGTCGACCTGGTCGCCTTCGGCAAAATTGATGGCCTTCACGGTTCCTTTCGCCTTGGCGTTCACCTGGTTTTCCATCTTCATCGCCTCCACAATCACCATGGGCTGCTTGTCCTCCACCTGGTCGCCCTCGGCTACCATTATCTTGACGACCTTCCCGGGCATGGGCGCGTAGATCTTGTCTTTTTCAGCCCCGTGGTCACCGGCGCCGCCGGCGACGCCCAGGTCGGACGGTTCCTTTACTTCCAGCAGCACCGAGTCAAAATCAATGTAGTAAACGCCCTTGCTCTTGACTACGGCCAGGTGGGAACGGGCGCCGTTTATGGTGGTTGCGTAGAGATTCGTCCCGACAGGCCGCAATTCGAACTGCTTCTCCCCCACCGTCACCCGGATAATCTCACCATCTTTCTCAAAGGAGGCCGTGACGATCTCCCCGTCGCCGTAAACGAAATCCTGACTATTCATGGATAGCGTCTCCGATCTGCCAGCTTCCCAGGACCTGCCAGGGTGTGGGTGATGCGCTTTTGCCCCCGGTCGAACCGGCTGTCTTCCGGGAGGATGCCACCGAGGCGGCCGTGGCGGCGGCTACCGCGATTTCTCTGAAAGAATCCAGGTCGGTTTGTCTGTCAGCCATGTTGTTCTCGATAAAATTGGTGAAGGTTTTGCCGGCGGCAAAAGCCGGATGCTTGAGAACATCGATCATAAACTTCTTGGATGTCTTGACGCCGAGAATTTTGTAGTCGTTCAACGCGTCTATCATCTTGCGAATGGCCATTTCCCGATCCGGCGCATGAACAATCAGCTTGGCCATAATAGGGTCATAATCGATGGTAATTTCAGAGTCTCCCATGATCCCGGAATCGACTCGAATCCCCGGACCTACCGGCTCGGAGTAGTGCACGATAGTGCCGGTGGAGGGAAAGAAATCATTCTCCCCATCCTCGGCATAGATGCGGCACTCAATAGCGTGGCCGCGCTGGGTCAGGTTGCCCAGGGCGTCACTCAGCGGCAAACCCGCGGCGATACGAATCTGTTCGACCACCAGGTCGATCCCGGTTACAAATTCGGTGACGGGATGCTCCACCTGTATCCGCGTATTCATCTCGAGAAAATAGTAATGCCCCGATTCGTCAAACAGGAACTCGACCGTGCCGGCGTTGGTGTAGCCCGCGGCCTGGGCCACCTTGACGGCGTCCGCGCCCATTTTGGCCCGCAGGGTGTCATCGAGGGCCACCGACGGCGTTTCCTCAACAATTTTCTGGTGCCGCCTCTGAATGGAGCATTCGCGCTCAAAGACGTGAACGGTCTTGCCGTGATGGTCGGCCAGAATCTGGAACTCGATATGTCGGGGATTGACGATATATTTTTCGAGATAGACGGTGTCGTCATCGAAGGCGTTTTTGGCTTCCCGACGCGCGGCTTCGAGCGATGGTTCCAGATCCTTGGGGTCGTGCACGACGCGCATACCCTTACCCCCACCGCCGGCGGCCGCCTTGATCATCACGGGATAACCGGCTTCCTCGGCGGCCTGACGAAAGAGCG
>CBFCYQ010000458.1:0-1710 GCA_965602205.1 uncultured bacterium
AGGCCCGGTGATAGATCCGAATCTCATCGATCAACCCGGTATACGAGTTGCCCGTGGCATCAAAGACACCGCCGCCGGCACTCTGTCCGTCGATGTAGAATTCAACAGATTCCCTTTGGGGTTCAGATTCTAAAACACACTCCGTCATTATCGGCGATTAACAGCAAGGCCGTGAATACCGTCCCCGTTAGTCTGAGGTAGTATACGTGATATCGTCAAAGACGACCTCCCATCCACCCGCTGTGGTAATGGTGATCGTGCTGCCGCCACTGGTCCAATTCGTGTTAACGACTTCAGGCGCGGTACCTGTCGTACCGACGATGTCTACATTGACGCCATCGCTGATGGTATAACCGTAGGCAGTTTCCGCAGACAAGGCGATACTAACCAAGTGGGCATTTTCAGGTAACGTGAACGACATGGGCACGTCCGCAAAATCATCAGAGAAATAACCGCATTTGGTCATGCCATACCAGTTGTCGCCGCCCCACCAGTTGCCACTGCCAAAGTCAATGCCCCCATGGATGCCGTCGCAAGCGCCACCGCCATCGGGCAAATCATGAAAACCGTAGGCCAATGAATCAACCACCTCCGGGGCGTTGGCATAGAGACGAATGTCGTCGAAGTACACAACGCCTTCACCGGCGCCCTTGACGCCGACCGTCAACGTCGAAACGCTGCTCAGGTTCCCACCGACCGTCGTCAGATCGATGTTCCACGGTTGCCATACAGCCACCGCGATATCGCCGGCGGCACCATCATAGGGCACCTCGACGCCGTTGATCTTGACGTACAGTTGTCCCGTGTTGCCTGCGGCCCCATGGAACCACAGCGACAGGGTCTTGATCCCGCTGGCGGTCCAGTCCTGGGCCGGGACCAGGGTCAGGTCGGCTTCGGAAATCGCCGAGGCGTTGGGATTGTCGTAGAAGAAGTTCAGTGACTGCTTGCCGGTTCGGACGATGGTCTGCTCGGCAAACGGCGATGCGGCTTTGCCGACAACTGCCCCTCCGTGGGTCGGATCCTCGAGACCGTCGATCCAATTCTGCCAGATGGTTGTCCCGGCGTCAATATCATCGTCGTAGGCCTCGAAGTCATCGACCACGATGTACTCTTGCGTAACGAAGCTCCAGAGGTCGCCGCGCCATGTGGCCGTCCCATCGTTTTCGTCAATCTGCCAGTAGTACGTGCTGTCGAGGTTCAGGACGCCCGGGTTGTAGCCGGCGTCTGTCGTTGTGCCGGCCAGCGGCAGGACGTTGGGATCTGGGCCCAGATAGACATCATGCGAAACAGCCGCACGGCCCGGTCGCCAGTTGAGGACCGCATCGACAGCGACATCGACGGCCCCATCAGCCGGCTCCGGCTCTCTGGCGTGGGTCGGGATGTGCATGAAGCGAACCTCGCTGAGACCGACCAGGCCGCTTGTACCGTAGGTGCTGTTGATCGTGAAGCGGACGGCCTTGACCGCGACCCCGTCGAAGGCAACGGTGGTGTTGGCCGTATATGTATTCAGTCCCGATCCCTGGGCGAATACGACGTTATCCAGAGCCACCCAGTTCTCACCGTCCTCGGAGTACTCGACCAGAACGTCTTTGAGTCCAACGCCGAGGTACTTCTCAAGGGCCATGTTGTAGTTCCACACGAGCATCTCATGGAGCTTGTAGACCTTTGTGAAGTCAAACTGGATATACGCAACCTCACCGGCCTCAGCGG
>CBFCYQ010000459.1:0-1676 GCA_965602205.1 uncultured bacterium
ACGACTCGTCCATGATGGACTCCGACACGCGACCGATCAATTTGCCGTTGGGCGAAATGTACCGTTTCGCGTCTGGGTTCAAGTATCTCAAGAGCGACGATCTGACGCTGGGAGGAGGACTGAGTTTCCTGTGGATGGGGGATCTTGAGGTCAAGCAAGCCGGAAACGCGAGTGAGGGATTTGTGTCCGGCCAATACGATAACCTTTTTCTCACATTCCTGTCATTTTACATCCAATGGAACTAGACGATTTTGCGCTCGCATCAAACGTGCACCGAATGCGCAAAAGGGCCTGGTCCTTAACGGTTGAGCACACACCGGTAAAGAAAAGGCTGGAGCCGAACAATGAAAGGAGAAAAACGACTAAAAGCAAACCATGAAGAAAAAAATGTGAAGCAGGCTCAAATGAAAAAATGGGTATTAACAAAAAGTCAGCAAAGGAGAAAATTATGTCTGTAAAAGTTGATTACAAGAGTATTCCGAGAAGCTATCGCGACTACCTGGATTTGATGGTGCGCGAGGGTGAGTTTTTAGAAATCGACGACGAGGTGGACTGGAATCTCGAGATCGGCGCTATCATCCGTCGCGCGGACGAGACCCTCTCGCCCTCGCCGATCTTCAACAAGGTCAAGGATTGCCCGGGATTCCGCTGTGCCGAGTTGGGCATGACCAAGAGCGGCACGCCCGGCCGGCCGTGGGCACGAATTGCACCCTTCGTGGGCGCGCCGCTTGACGCCAGCCTCAAGGAGATCCAGGCCGCCTATATCCATTCCATGGAGAACAACAAGGTGCACCCGCCCATCATCGTCGACAGCAAGGATGCGCCCTGCAAGCAGAACAAGTGGGTCGGCGACGAGATCGACATCACGAAGATCCCCGCGCCGCTGCAGCACATGGGGGACGCTGAGCGTATGATGCAGTCCGCCAGCGTGAATATCTGTCAGACGCCGGATGGCAAATGGACGAACTGGTCCATCAACCGTTCCGCCCTGCACGACAAGAACACCATGAAGGGCTACTGGCTTCCCTCCCAGCACAACGGCATGATCTGGGCGATGTGGAAGGAAAAGGGCGAGGACATGCCCTGGGCCCTGGCGATGGGAGTGCCGCCGACCTGTTCCTACCAGAGCTCCGCCCGCATCCCCGACTGGGTAGACGAATACGATGCCGCCAGCCAGATGCTGAACGCGCCCATCGAGATGGTCAAGTGCGAGATGAGCGATCTGATGGTGCCCGCCGCGTCCGAAATTGTCATCGAGGGGACCGTCTCGATCACCGAGACCCTCCTGGAGGGGCCGTATGGCGAGTATGCCGGGTATCACTTCCCCGGGAAGAAGGTCCCTAAGCCGCGGCAGGACATCACCTGTGTGACCTTCCGGGACAACGCCATCCACCCGACCTGTGTTCCCGGGGTGCCGCCGAACAGCACGATCAACATGATTGCACTCTGCCAAAGCAATGACGCTGTGATCGCGCTTAAGAAAGAGGGTTTTCCGATCATTGACGGCATGCAGACCTTCGAGTCCGCCGGCCACTGGTTCGTACTCCGCGTGAAGAACAACTGGCACGAGCTGACCGGCTGGAGCATGGATGAGTTCATGAACAAGCTCGGTGGCTTCATCTGGAACAACCACATCGGCGGTTGTTTCGGAAAAGTCATCGTGGTTAGAGAGGACA
>CBFCYQ010000460.1:0-1667 GCA_965602205.1 uncultured bacterium
GGAACGCAAATTTGAAATATCTCAAATGCGGCAACCCGGTGTTGACTTTTGATCTCCCGGCGGTATTTTCCCATATGCGAAATAACGTCATACTGTTTATCGCCCTTATCCTGCTGTACCTGATACCGTCGCTGATCCTTCAGGCTGTCTACGGGCCGTCGTACGGATTTCTGGCGGGTGAGGATTGCTGGCAGGCCGACGGCCAGGGCGGCTGGGTCAAACACGGTCAGCCGACCGATCCGCCGCCGGCTCAACCCAGTGTGGTGGTGCCGTTGGGGGTGTACTACATTCCGATTTTTCTGCCGGGGCTGGTCCTGATACTGTTCCTGTTTACACCGCTGTCACGCAGGCTGGAATCGCGCCCCGATGCTGCTGAAGACGACAGCGGCGCGGATACTTCCGACCAGTCTTCGCAGAGTCCCGACCAGCCGGGCTGAAAAAGAAAGCCGCTCCGGCGGGGGAGCGGCGATTGGGGCGATCCGGCACAGGGCAGCCCCCGTGACCTGCAACCGGACGCCGCCTAACCTATGGCTTCTTTCAGGGCCTTAAGGGCGCTGATGTAATCGGGCTCGTCTGAGACTTCATCAACCACTTGCATATAGCTGATAATGTCGTTTTTGTCGACGACCAGGACTGCCCTGGCCAGCAGGCGAAGGTCTGTAATCAGCAAGCCGTAGCTTTTGCCGAAAGACATCTTGCGGTGATCCGATAGCGTTTCGGTTTTGTCGATGCCGCCGGCATCGCAGAAACGCTTCTGGGCGAAGGGCAAATCGGCCGAAATGGTGTAAGCTTTGACGGCATCACCCAGCGCGGCGAGCTTGTCGTTGAAAGTCTTTGTCTGGGTACTGCAGGTCGATGTATCGAGAGACGAGACAATCGACAGCAAACGGACCTGCCCCACGCTGTCTGATAACTTGACCGTGGCCATGGAGTTGTTCAAAAGGGCAAAATCGGGCGCCCGGTCGCCGATTTTCAACTCCGTCCCCGAAAGGTTCAGGGGATGTCCTTTTACGGTAACAGTACGTGCCATCTGTATTCCTTTCTGCTGAGATTTTATGTCAGTGTTGCCGCCCGGCCGGCGGTCACGTCCAAAACACCGGCCGGCCCGGAAAGGTTCATCTTATTTCTCCGCGGATGACACGGCCGGCAGCGATTCCGCCGGTGGTTGCGGCCAAAAGCGGATGTGCACAAACATGTTTCCGGGGAAACGGCAGTAACCTCTTGCTATCGGCGATGAATTTGGCTTTTATTGTTCAGAGGGCCATTTGTCGGCCTTCGGTTTCGAAAGGAAGCATCATGGCAGAAAAGGCAGGCTGTGCCCGCGCCACCGGCAAGGTCGTGGGCGAAACAGCTCAGGATTCTCCCCCGAAAGAATCGGAAGAAAAGGAGGTCAGGAAAATGTCCGTAATGGTGGGACGCAAGGCCCCCGACTTTGAGGCGCCGGCTTATTTCAAGGGCGAGTTCACCAATGTCAAACTGTCCGACGCGCTTGGCCACTGGGTACTGTTGTGCTTTTACCCGGGCGATTTTACTTTCGTCTGACCAACCGAGTTAGCGGCGGTCGCCGCTTCGTTTAAAACCCTGTCCGATCTGGATGTTAAAGTGTTTGCCTGCTCGGTTGACTCGGTTTTCGTGCACAAGATTTGGCACGAGGAAGAACTGTCGAA
>CBFCYQ010000461.1:0-1629 GCA_965602205.1 uncultured bacterium
CCCGGACCAATCGTGGATCAGCTTATAATCCCCTTGCCGAATGGCCGAGTGCGGCGCCAAGGGCACGCCGTCGTCCGGATGTTCGACGATCACGTTAAAGGGGTAGTGCCAAAAGAAGGTGTCACGCGCATAGGACCGATGCCTGTTTTCCGGATCGCGCAACAGTTCCTTGAAGCTGCGACCGTCGATCCCACCCAACTCAGTATAGGGAGTCACATCGTAGCCGGCCAGATCCAGCAGCGTGGGAAACAGGTCGCTGGCATGTACGGGAATGTCACACCACCGACCGGCCTGAATCCGGCCCTTCCACCGGAAGACCAGCGGTACACGAATGCCCCCCTCAAACAGCATGGCCTTGCCGCCCTTAAAGGGTGCATTGTCAGTCGGGCCCTCCTGGACATACATGACGCCGCCGTTATCGCTCATGAAGACCAGGAGGGTGTTGTCATCGAGACCGGTCTGCTCGAGCGTATTCAAAATCCGTCCCACGGAATCATCCAGGGCCCGCACCATGGCCGCGTAGGTAGGGTTGTCGTGACCGTTCCATCCCCGGGTCGGCTTGTCCTGGAAATACACCACGTCCTCCTGCTTGGCCTGGATGGGCGTGTGCACGGAGAAGTGACAGAAGTAGAGGAAGAAGGGCTGTTTTTGTTTCTGGGACGCCCTTTGCTTCAAGAACTGCACCGCGTGTTCGGTCAGCTCATCGGTCAGATAAGTCTTGCCGAAATCCTGTCCTGTCTTGCCCATCCATAACTGTTCCTGGGGCATGCCCTCATGGATCTTGCGGCGCTGATTCCATTGTTTGCGCCAGTTAAAATAAATGGAGCCGCCGGCATCGAAATAGGACAATTCCTCGAATCCCTGGTCCTGGGGCTGCCAGCCCTCGGCACCGTGTCCGCCCAGGTGCCACTTGCCGATAAAGGCCGAATGGTGGCCCTGCAGGGCCTCAGCAAGGGCGATCTCATCCCGGGCCCGGTCCCCCGGCTGCCCGGCCGGAAGGGCCAGCAGGGTCGAGCCATTGACCATGGCCTGTTCGGCCTTGATGTTATCGCCCCAGTAGATCGCATCTTGAGGCAAGTAACCCGCCGGGGGATCAATACCCTGGTTGTAATAGCTTCTGACGCTGCCGGGCGTGGCCGTGGTCACGCCCACGCGTGCCGCGTTCTTACCGGTTAACAGGCTGGCCCGCGTGGGCGAACAGAGCTGGCACGCGTAGGCCTGGGAAAAGGCCATGCCCTCCGACACCAGGCGGTCCAGATGCGGGGTCTCGTAATACATGTCCTGAATCGCCGTACTCGTGAAACGCCGGGCAAATGCCCTTATATCACAGATACCCAGGTCGTCGGCCAGAATGAATATCACATTCACCGGCTGCTCCGCAGCGTGGGCAGCCAGGGATAATGTCATCAATACGACCGCAATCATGAACTTCGTTTTCATATCGTTCACCTTATTTCCGAAAAGGATTTCTTCCCCAATCGTATCTCTTAGCGGGATCAAATTGGGGGTTAGGAACCGGCATTTGTGCGTTCGTGTCCTCTTGCCATTGCTTCAAAACGGCTTTCATTTCTTCTAGCTTGGCGGGAAAGCTAAACTTGAGGTCAGTCATTTCACTGACATCATATTCTA
>CBFCYQ010000462.1:0-1624 GCA_965602205.1 uncultured bacterium
GAGGTGCGCCGGATGATGCGATAGAACAGCCACAGCCCCAGGCAGCCGGCCAGAAGGGTCAAGAGCCGGGGAATGGCGTGGCTGAAGCCAAAGACATGAAAAAGCAGGGCGGGAATATACTGATAGACCGGAAGCTCGGTGCCGGTTATACCGGAGGTGTTGCCGCGCTGGTTGACGCGGGGCTTGAGGAAGTCCATGTCCTCGAAATAATAGTTGGCGGTGATGGACATGGTATCCGACTCGCGCCAGTGATGGTAGCCGTTGGGCGGGGCGGTCACATAGTAGAAGTGACAGGCCACATAGACGACAACCGCGGCCCAGAGAAGGAGCCTGTGTTCTTTCGGACTGATCGCAGTCATGAAGAGTGCCCGCCCGGTCGGCGAAGCCGCCTACTTGAGCATGGGGATTTTGACTTTTTTCTTTTTCGCGAAATCGATGGCCGCTTTGTAGCCGGCATCGACATGGCGCATAACGCCCGTGCCGGGGTCGTTGGTCAGGACACGGTTGAGGCGGAGCGCCATTTCATCGGTACCGTCGGCCACGATGACCTGCCCGGCGTGGATGGAATTGCCGATACCCACTCCCCCGCCGTGGTGAATCGACACCCAACTGGCGCCGGAGATGGCGTTAAGCAGACCGTTGAGAAGCGGCCAGTCGGCGATAGCATCGGAGCCGTCGAGCATGCCTTCGGTTTCGCGATACGGTGAGGCTACCGAGCCGGCGTCGAGATGGTCGCGGCCGATAACGATCGGCGCGGAGATTTTGCCCTGCTTGATGTAGGTGTTGATGATATCGCCGAATTTCGCCCGCTCACCGTAGCCCAGCCAGCAAATCCGCGACGGCAAACCCTGGAAGGGTATCTTCTCGGCGGCCATCTTTATCCAGCGCATGAGAGGCTTGTTGTACGCGAAGTTCTCGAAAATAATCTGGTCGGTGGTGTGGATGTCTTTGGGGTCGCCGGAGAGGGCCGCCCAGCGGAAGGGACCTTTGCCTTCGCAGAAAAGCGGGCGGATATAGGCCGGGACGAAACCGGGATAGTCGAAGGCGGTCTTCAGCCCGCCGGTCTGGGCCTGGCCGCGCAGGTTGTTGCCGTAGTCGAAGACCACTGCGCCGGCTTTCCGGAACTTGACCATGGCGTCGCAGTGCTTGACCATCGATTCGTATGAGCGCTTGATATAGTCGCGCGGGTCTTTTTTGCGCAGACGCCGGGCCTCGACAACAGTCAGGCCTTCGGGAATGTAGCCGTTGAGTTCATCGTGGGCCGAGGTCTGGTCGGTGACGATATCGGGGACGATGCCGCGCCGGAAGATTTGCGGGAAGATTTCGGCGCAGTTGCCGACAAGGCCGATTGATATCGGGTTGCCGGATTTGTTGTGCTCTTTGATGAGTTTGATGGCCTTGTCGAGGGTTTTGACTTT
The DNA here is from genome assembly GCA_965602205.1 of uncultured bacterium. GTDB lineage: Bacteria > Zixibacteria > MSB-5A5 > GN15 > FEB-12 > DAOUUR01. Next base: position 1,419 of record CBFCYQ010000462.1, read on the forward strand.
GACATCGCAGAAGCCGAGTTTGAGACGGCGGTTGATGCGGTCCTCGTCGACCTCGACACACAGCATCGAAGCTCCGGCCATAGTGCCGGCCAGCGGCTGAGCGCCGCCCATCCCCCCCATGCCGCCGGTCAGTATCCATCGGCCGGTCAAATCGCCCTTGAAATGCTTGTCGGCGACGGAGGCGAAGGTCTCGTAAGTCCCCTGGA
>CBFCYQ010000463.1:0-1614 GCA_965602205.1 uncultured bacterium
TGAAAAAAATCAAGAAGATAATTTTCGGCATCTTCGCCGTCGGCTGGCGCGGCGGGAACCGCCAATGGAAACACTACGAACTGGCCTACCTGATTCTCGCCGGCATATCGACGCCCCTCGTGCTCTCGGTGCACAGTGTGGTCAGTACCGACTTCGCCGTCAGCATCATACCTGGCTGGCACACCACCATATTCCCGCCGTACTTTGTAGCCGGCGCCATCTTCTCCGGTTTTGCCATGGTCATTACCCTGACGGTTATCGCGCGCAAGATATTCGGTATCGAAGACCTCATTACCATCAACCACCTCGAGAAGATGAACAAGGTCATCCTTCTGACCGGTTCGATGGTCGGTTACGCTTACGGCATGGAGTTCTTCATCGCCTGGTACTCGGGCAACATCTACGAGCAGTTTGCGTTTCTCAACCGGGCTTTCGGACCCTACGCCTGGGCTTACTGGATAATGGTGTCGTGTAACGTGGCCGTGCCCCAGCTATTCTGGTTCAAAAAACTGCGCACCAGTATCCCGGTTATGTTTGTCGCCTCTATACTGATAAATATAGGCATGTGGTTTGAACGCTTTGTCATCGTCGTAACCTCGCTCTCGCGTGACTTCCTGCCCTCGGCCTGGGACTATTACAGCCCCACCATCTGGGATATCAGCACCTTCGTCGGCTCCTTCGGACTGTTCTTCACGCTCTTTTTGCTCTTCATCCGCTTTTTGCCGATGATCTCGATGGCCGAGGTAAAGACGGTCCTGCCCCAGGCTGACCCACACCATCAGGACGCCGCGCGGGCGACGGAGGGAAACCACCATGGATAGAGCTACGGCAGGACAGGTGAAAGGCGTGCTGGCGAGATTCGACGATCCCGGTTCGCTGCAGAAGGCCGCCGCGAAAATCCGCGAGGCCGGTTACAGCAAATTTGACTGTCATTCGCCGTTCCCCATCCACGGCATGGATGCGGCTATGGGTCTGAAACGCTCGCCGCTCGGCTGGATTGTCGGCCTGGCCGCGATTGTCGGGACGTCCAGCGCCCTCGCCCTGCAGTGGTGGACAAGTTCCGTGGATTACCCGCTGGTCATCTCCGGCAAACCCTTCTTCAGTTTCCAGGCGTATGTGCCGGTGACTTTCGCGCTGGGAGTGCTCCTGGCGGCATTTGCAGCCCTGATCGCGATGCTGGCTCTCAACGGCCTGCCGCGCCTGTTCCACCCCGTGTTTTTCTCCAGGCAGTTCGAGAAGGTTACCGACGATGCCTTTTTTGTGAGTATCGAGACCGAGGACCCGTTGTTTGATGTGGATAAAACGCGCGCCTTCCTCGAATCCATCGGCGGCAAAAACGTGGAGGTGCTGCAGAAATCATGAAACACCTCTACCGTGATAACCGCACCCTGGCGGCATTCCTCCCGCTTCTGGTATTATGCCTGGCCCTCGCGGCCGGTTGCGCCCGGCAGCGGACCTCGGAAAAACCGCCGATTCATCTAAACCCCGATATGGACCGCCAGCAAAAATACAGAGCTCAGGCGTACAGCCCGTTTTTTGATGACGGCGCCACCATGCGCGTCCCCGTTGCCGGAACGGTGGGTTTGACGGCTCGACGGTCTTCGATCGTTACCA
>CBFCYQ010000464.1:0-1599 GCA_965602205.1 uncultured bacterium
CCGAATGACAGAAGTAACAGCGGTGTGAAGGAACTTCTCTGACGATATTAAAGAACACGCTGTTATCATGGTCGAACACGTTCTTATGATACCCGATGGCCGGCGGCTTATTCTTTCCGCCCTGTGCCGATTCGACCGAGAATGGATCAAACGGATCGTACATTTCGTCCATGTCGTTGGCAGAGCCGGTAACCGCAGCCAACCCGGAGGACGCAGCCGTAGCCCAGCGGAAATTGCCGCGACTTATCTGCACGGCGTATCCGGTCGGTCCGCCCTGGTCCTGCCGCGGGTCTCCATTGTGGCAGCTCAGGCAGTTAATCTCCAGCTTGCCGGAGACGTACTGCCGCATGACCTCTACTTCATCATCGGTCTCTCCGGCACCGCCGCCCGGTGTCTGCCGCCCGAAGATTTTAGTAAACTCGCGGTCACTCAGGCCAAACTGTTCCGGCTTGAACGTGCCCGGCCAGGAGCGATAAGAAAGCGGTATCTGCGTGCCGGTTTTGGCATCGACATAGATCCATGGCTGGCCCGGCCGGCCAGCCTCGGCATTCGGATCAACAGAGTTAAAATGCCAGCCTTTGTTGATGACCCCGTAACTATGACACTCACCGCATGTCTGGCGCGTGGAAAAAGGCAAAAGCACCTCTTCGTCGGTGTCGATATTCGGATCAATCTTTACGGGTTCGGCATCTTCCTCGCCCGGTTCCGCGAGCAGCCCAAGACGATGAATCGGATGCGACCGGCTGCCGTCACTTTCATCACCGAGAAGTTTCTGCCCGGTTTCAGCCGCGGCGACAGGAAGACACAAGGCCAGCAAACACAAGAAGCCTTTTAATATTAATCCTTTTCTCAATGTAAGCTCAATCCTTCTCTTTCAATACATTAATATTTATCTTACAGAACAGCTACCATAACCGAACGTTTACGCCTCGAAGTCTTCCGGCTTGAATTCCAGCTTCCTGCCGGCTGCTACAGCTTCATTCACTTTCAATACTGTTACTGCCGTTTCGTATCCGGCCTCGGCCGGGCAATTCAGCTTGGTCTTGCTGTTGTCGCGAACCGCGTCGAAGAAGTTCTCAAGGTGCGGCTGATGATACGGCTTGCCTTCCATTGATACCGGGATATCATAGCTTGGCGGTTTTGGTGACTCGCGTACATCCAGCACGGCGTCGCCGGCGGGTTTTTCCTCTTTCGGCTCGACCGGCTCCTTGATGAAGCCCATCTTGACCCACTTTTCCCAGTTCTCAGCCGGGACCCAAGCTTCGCGGTATACCGTGCCGCGCCCGGAAGCTTCCGAGATTTCCAGCGTGCCTTCGTCGCCCATGAAAGTCTCATAGTACCCATTGCTGCTGTTGGTCGTAATTGTCTGATAAAACGCCCTGACGGTCCGATCGCCAAGATCATACTCATAAATGGCCATGACATTGTCGTACCAGTCGTGTCCTTTCCAGTAATCGATACCGCCGCTGGCCATGACGGACTTGGGATTGGTGCCGAGATACCAGCTATAAATGTCGATCTGATGCGAGCCCAAATCGACGATTGGGCCGCCGCCGAGTCCTTTGTACCAGCGCCAGTTTCTAAACTGCTGCATCGAGT
>CBFCYQ010000465.1:0-1598 GCA_965602205.1 uncultured bacterium
ATAACGCACAGGAAGCGGCGGTCGTTCAGGACATCGAAGTCTTCGGTGTCGGCTCGCTTGCCCAGGCGGTCGGATTTCTTTCGGGGCAGTTGCCGCTGGAGACGACTAACGTCGATATCGACGAGCTTTTTAACGTCTCGGCAAACTATGACGTTGATTTCGCGGATGTAAAAGGTCAGGAAAGCGTCAAGCGGGCGCTGACAATCGCCGCCGCCGGCGGTCACAACATCATGATGATAGGGCCGCCTGGAGCGGGAAAGACCATGCTCTCTCAAAGACTGGCGACGATTCTGCCGCCGCTACGCCTGGAGCAGTCTCTTGAGACGACCCGCGTGTACTCCTCGGTGGGATTGCTGGGCAGAAATCAGGCGTTGATGGCGACTCGTCCGGTGCGAATGCCGCACCACTCGGCCAGCGGTCCGGCCCTGGTCGGCGGCGGGCCGACACCCCGGCCGGGTGAATTGTCATTAGCGCATTTCGGGATATTGTTTCTGGATGAATTTGTCGAATTTCCCCGCCACGTTCTCGAAATGATTCGCCAGCCGCTTGAGGATGGTTTCGTAATCGTCGCGCGCGCGAAAAAGACGGTCCGGTTTCCCGCTCAGTTCATGCTCGTCGCGGCGATGAATCCGTGCCCCTGCGGCTCTTTCGGAAGCGACGCCAGGCGGTGCAAATGCACGCCGGGCCAGATAAGACGATACTTCTCGAAGGTATCGGGGCCCCTGGTGGACAGGATCGATATTCACATCGACGTGCCCGCGATTAGTTTCAGGAAGCTGCGCTCGAAATCGGGCCAGCTCGACTCGACTGTAATGCGTGCCGATGTTGTCCGGGCCGCTGGCATACAGGCCGAGCGTTTCGGCAACGGAAAGATTCACACCAACGCCAGAATGAGCCACAAACAGGTCGAGAAGTTCTGCAAGCTCGATTCGACCGGCGAAATGCTCCTGAAGCAGGCGATGCAGGAATTCGGCCTGAGCGCCCGCGCTCACGATAAAATCTGCAAGCTTGCCCGTACCATTGCCGACCTGGCAGGCGTACCGGAAATCGCCGCCGAACACATCGCAGAAGCCATCAGCTACCGCAAGTTAGACCGAAAGCTGTAAACATTAAATTGTATTGTTAAATTCTCCTCTTTCTTTGAAGCCGTTAAAACACGTACAGATGCTCTTCATTGTAGGGGAATCTAAACACATTACGTCTGCCCAGGACACCCAGCCTCAAGGGAATGTCAAGGAACCATCGAAAGTCAAGCAGCCAGTAGAGAATATAGATGAACTCAACAGAGAACTGATATGGGTGAAGAAGCTAAGGATCAACTCGGCTCAGGTGTCCACATAAAAGGTATTGATGGAGATGGTTGCGGGGAGATTATGATTGAATCCCGTTACTGGAACAGTTTCCAAGGCAGAGTCTCTATATACTGGGGTCCCTATCCACGACACAACTGACATCACCTTCAACTGGGACACCTCGAACGCCTCGATTGGAAAGCACATCCTGAGGGTGGAAATCCCACCGGTTCCGGGAGAGCAGAATACAGAGGACAATACCAAGACCGTAACTATTGAGGTCAATGAGCCCTCTTAGTCAATAAA
>CBFCYQ010000466.1:0-1571 GCA_965602205.1 uncultured bacterium
CCCGCGCCGACTACCATGTCGAGGACTGGGGCAAGAAACTGGCACTATCCCACGATGAGTTCAAAAACCACACCAAAATCGAGTTCCCCGTAAAGCATCCCGATGACTGGTTGAAAATCAGGCCGCTGCCTGCCAGCGCCCCGGTCCTCGCCGAGCATCTTAAAGTGGTCTCGATATTAAGAAAGAGATCGGACCGGGAACTGCCCCTATTGATGACCGTGTTTTCTCCTCTGGCGGTGGCCGGCCGGATGGTGCGCGAGCGAGACACCCTGGCCGAACATCTCAGGGATTATCCCGAAAACGTTTTGAGCGCCTTGCGGGCCATAACCACCACTTTCGCGACCTTTGTTTCGGAGTTGCGCAACGCCGGTGCCGACGGCATCTTCTTCGCCACTCTCCAGTGGGCGTCCCGGGACCTGGTTACTTGGGAAGAGTACCGGCAGTTCGGCATCCCCTTCGACCTCCAGGTAATCAGGGCCGCCGAAGACAGCGCTATCAACCTGCTTCACGTCTGCTCGTCCAACAATTTTCTGCAGCAGTTGTTCGAGGAGGACTACCCGGCCCCGATGTATAACTGGGACAGTCACGACCCGACAAATCTGCCCATCGACCGCAGCTATGACCTGCTCGTCGGGAAAACAGTCGTGGGTGGTATCGATCAGGAGGGCTGGCTTCTGCACGCCAATCCTCAGGAGGTCGGCTACCAGATAGACCGCCTCAAAAGCGAAAACGACCCCGCCAGGCTCATTATCGGGCCCGGCTGCGTCGTCCCGCCTCAGGTAAAAAAAGAAAACCTTAAAGCTATCAGGAACAAGCTATGATGGACGACACGCGCAAACAACTGATCGACAACATTCGCATCGCCATCGCCGACAAGAGCGATGAAAGGGAGATACTGCAGACCGCCGTCGAATTGATCGACGGCTTCAACGAAGACTTCAACTGGACGGGCGTTTATTTGCGAAATGGCCGGATGCTTGAAATCGGCCCGTACATCGGACCCGAAACACCCCATAAGATTATCGAACTGAACAAGGGCATATGTGGCGCGGCCGCCTCCGCCGGCCGAACGATCATTGTCGACGACGTCAATTCCGATTCCCGCTTTTTGGCCTGTTCGGTCACCACCAAATCCGAAATCGTGGTGCCCCTTATGGATGACGACAACTGCCTCGGTGAGATCGATATAGACTCCAACAAACCCGGCCATTTCACCACCCAGGACAAGACAATGCTGGAGGCTATCGCCGAAACCGTCGTGACCCGCCTCAAGCAGATCCGGTAGAGTCAGGCTGTTCACGGCCTGCAAAACCGCGATTTTTTGCTTTTCAGGGCAATCACGACGATTATCTTGCCTTAAACATATTCCGGTGGAGGTACCAATGCTTTTGGGTTTTCTGCTCCTGCTTTTCGGAGTACTTATGCTTCTTGACCGCATGCACATCATTTATGGTGACGTGTGGGATTACTTCTGGCCCATCGTCGTTATTGCCTTTGGCTTGAGCCTGGTGTTCAAAAGTAGAAAACAGTCAGGACCGTGATGAGCAAAAAGTCGTTCTATTTCGATCCTT
>CBFCYQ010000467.1:0-1570 GCA_965602205.1 uncultured bacterium
AACGACGTGGTCGGCATTAAGGTGAATCCGGTCGGCCCGGGTCTTATCAGCACGCGCCTGGAACTGGTCGACGCCATCGTCGCCTGGCTCGAGGCCAACGGTATGAAGCGGAAGAATATCGTCATCTGGGACAGGATGGATTACATGCTGACCGATGCCGGCTTCACCTCCGAGCGTTATCCCGGTATTGACTGCGTGGGGCTTCACACCATGGACGAAGGAGCCATGCAGCCGGAAAGCACCGACGACAGCCGCTGGCTCGATGCTGACGGCAACCACGTCAGCGCCGGCAATTTTGACATGGATGTTTACTACTGGGCCGATGTCGAGGCCCCGCAGGACAAGAATTACCTCAACCAGCACGTGTTCAACAACAAGTACTCCTATGTGGGCAAACTGCTCACACAACGGCTGACCAAGATTATCAATGTCCCGGTCTTCAAAAACACCGGCAACGGCATCTCTGTCGCCACCAAGAACATGGGTTACGCTGCCATCTGTAACACCGGGCGGCTCCACCGGCCGCTGTTTTTTGACGTCTGCACGGAAGTGCTGGCGCTGCCGGTGATCCGCGACACGATGGTGCTCAATATCGCCGACGGCTTGCGGGCCCAGTACGAGGGCGGCCCCATGGCCAACGCCAAGTTCGCCTATGAGGATAACACCATCTTTTTTGCCACCGACCCCTTTGCCATGGATATGGTCTGTCAGAAGAAGATGGTCGAAAAGCGCAAAGAGATGAAAGTCGATGTCAACGAGCACCCCCGCTACACCGAGTACCTGCACTACGCCGAGCGGTTAGGACTGGGAGTGGTCGCCGACGACAAAATAGAGCACATCGTCACCGATATCACCACCGGTTGAGCGGAGTGTAAGATGATTCCAGGACGAATATTTTCGGTCTCTGTCTGCCTGCTGATATTGGCGGCCGGGGTGGCGGCGCAGCCGCAGGTCCCGGATAACAACTTTATCGAAGGCTGGACGAAGTCGGACCCGCTGCTGATATTCGTCGGCAATGACCTGTACGGCCATATCGACGGTGGCGCTGAGCTGTTTCACGAATTCGGCTTCAATGACCTTCTTGTGCAGCGGTACGCCGACGGTGGTCAGGAAATAGATTTGGAAGTATACCGGATGACGGAGCCCGAGGCGGCACTCGGTATATATCTAATGAAGTGCGGCCGGGAAACGCCGGTTGAAGGTATTGCCGCCAGGAGTTCCGGCGACCGTTACCAGTACACTATCGTAAAAGGAAACTGCTTCATCCAGGTCAACAGCTTCTCAGGAGATGAGGCCTTGCAACCGGTGATGACGGCATTGGCCAAACAGATGCTGCAACTTATTGCCGATGATAGGCCGGCAGATCTGTTCACGCACCTGCCGCCGGACAGCCTCGTGCCCCACTCCGAGCGGCTCATCCGTGGCCCGTACGCCCTGCAACCGGTTTTTACGTTCGGCGAAGGCGATGTGCTGCAACTGGGTGGCCGTGTCTTTGGAGTACTCGGAAAATATGCCGATGCCGACGATTCGGTCTACACGCAGATTGTAATCCCCTATCCGGACAGCGGCA
>CBFCYQ010000468.1:0-1566 GCA_965602205.1 uncultured bacterium
ATCCAACGGCAGGTCACCGATTTCGTCGAGAAAGATGGTGCCTCCGTCGGCCTGCACGAATTTGCCGGGATAATCTTTGACGGCGCCGGTGAAAGCCCCCCGGGTGTGTCCAAACAACTGCGACTCGAAAAGAGTCGCCGGGATCCCCGGGCAATTGACTTTGATAAATGGCCTGTCACGCCGGCGGCTCTGCAAATAAACCCGGGTAGCGACCAGTTCCTTTCCGGTCCCGTTTTCACCTTCGACGAGGATGGCGGTATCGGTCGGGGCCGCCTGCGCCACCGTTTTCAACAGCCCGCGGATGGCCCTGGATTCGCCCACGACCTGCGAACGATCATCGATGTCATCCACGATAAGTGTCCGCTGGTGGTTGGCACTTGCCAGAGCTAGCGAAGCGCGCACCGAGGCGAGCAGCTTTTCCGCCTTGACGGGTTTCTCCAGGTAGTCGACAGCACCCAGCCTGACGGCCTCGAGAGCCGTCGGGATATCGGCCAGCCCGGAAATGACCAGCACCAGCGGCGGCGCCGCTTCCTGGCGCAGTTGCCGGAGGAACTCGAGGCCGGGCTGCCCGGGAAGGTTGAGATCGAGCAATACGAGGTCATAATCAGTACGGGCACATCGCCGCGCGGCCTCTTCGGCGCTGGCCGCCGCCGTCGGTTGGTAACCCTCATCCCTGAGAAGAGAGGAGAAAGACGAGGTGATGTTGGGTTCGTCGTCAACTATCAGAATTTTCGCCGGCATCATCCTCACCTCGCTTGGTCGGGATAAAAATGGTCGTCATGGTTCCCTGTCCTTCCTGCGACTCGATCAAAAGCTGGCCGCCCATTTCGCTGGTAATCTTGTCTACCACGGCCAGGCCGAGGCCGCTGCCTTTCTCCCTGGTGGTGAAATACGGCATGCGGGCCGACCGAATCACTTCAGCACTCATGCCCTTTCCGAAATCTTCCACCACGAACCTGAACCCGTCGCGGTCGTGGGACATTTTCAAGAGGATGGTTCCCCCCGGATCCGACGCTTCCATGGCGTTCTTGAGCAAATTGTGCAAGGCTTCCCTGAAGTAGGTTTGATCGATTTCGGCATAGCACGTCGCCTCGGGCAACTCCAGCGAAAAAGCAAAGGGTGCTGTCTCTTCCCGATAGAGGTCAGCCACAGACGCGAGCAGATCGTTAAGATTGGTTTTCTGGAGAACCGGCGGCGGCAGTTTGGCAAGGTCGGCGAAGCGGTCGGCCAGGTTTGTCAGGTGCCGCAGTTCCTCGGATGCGGCTTCGAGCGGTTCGCGCACCCGGGCAAGGTCGGGTGAATCCTTTAGCAGCCGTTCGATGCGGTACAACGACACCAGAACGGGCTGCAGGGGATTTTTCAGTTCATGGGCGAAGCGACGGGCGACATTGCGCCAGGCGGCGACCCGCTCACTCTGGGTAAGGCGGGCCGTGGTCGTTTCCAGTTGCCGGGCCATGAGGTTGAAGCTGTCTATCAGGACTCTGATTTCGGCCGTTCCCGTGGCGGGCACCGACTGCCTGAAATCTCCGGCGGCGATTTCTTTGGATGCTTCACTCAGGGCTACCA